>PHBF01000172.1 GCA_002841905.1 Deltaproteobacteria bacterium HGW-Deltaproteobacteria-17 | reverse complement strand
CCAGAACGCCGAGCTGGCGCTGGCGCAGGGGAGGCTGTAGGCCATGCTTCCCCACGAGCACACCGTGGTCATGAAGTTCGGCGGCTCCTCGCTGGCCGACACCGACAAGATCCGCAAGGTCGCGCGCATGGTCGCCGACCGCCACGTCGCGGGCGAGAACATCGTCGTGGTCGTGTCCGCCCAGGGCAAGACCACCGACGGCCTGATGAAGATGGCCCACGAGGTGTCCCCGAACCCGTCCAAGCGCGAGCTGGACATGCTGCTCACCGTGGGCGAGCGGAGCTCCATGGCGCTCTTGTCCATGGCCATCGCCGACCTGGGACACCAGGCCATCTCGCTGACGGGCTCCCAGTGCGGCATCATCACCAGCGACAACCACTTCAACGCCCGCATCATCGACGTCAAGCCCGTGCGCATCCTCGACGAGCTCGACAAGGGCCACATCGTCATCGTGGCGGGCTTCCAGGGCATGTCCTACAAGAAGGAGATCACCACCCTGGGCCGCGGCGGCTCCGACACCACGGCCGTGGCGCTGGCGGCGGCGCTGGACGCGCGCTGGTGCGAGATCTACTCCGACGTCGACGGCGTCTACACCGCCGATCCGCGCATCGTGGACCCGTTCCATCTCGTGGAGCTCTCCTACGACGACATGATGCAGATGGCCTACCGGGGCGCCAAGGTGCTCAACTTCCACGCCGTCGAGTTCGCCCGGCGCAGGCAGATCACGGTCTACGCGCGGGCCACGGCCGGCGGCCGGGAGACCATGGTGCGCAAGCCCGCCCTGGAACTGGGCCGCACCGTGCTCGCGGTGGCCGGCGCGGACAACCTGGTGGGGCTGGTCACCGACGGCCTGCCCGGGACCGCCTCGCTGCTGGAGCGCCTCTCCGACAACCACGTCGAGATCCAGTACCTGCTGTCGCGCCCTGACGGCACGGGCGTGCTCGTGCTCAACCCCGTCACGGCGCCGGACTGGCGCGCCGCGGCCCCTCCGGACGTCCGGGTCGAGCGCCTCTTCTCGGTGTCGGTCATCGGCCGCTCCATCGGCTTCGAGAACCGGATGCTCACCACGGCGCTGGCCGAGGCGGCCTCCTGCGGGGCCGAGGTCTTCTGCGTCGAGGCCAACCCCTCGCACCTGACGTTCTACTGCCGCGGTGACAGCGGCGCGGCCCTCACGGCGGCCTTCCACAAGGCCTTCGTCACCCCGCGCTGATCACGGAAAGGCAGTCCCATGGCCAAATCTCCGTACAGGAAGCCCCATGAAGCCCCGGCACCGGATGCCCGGCGTTCACCATGGAAGCGGCTCGGGGACCACCTCCGGTCCTGGAGCCTGAAGAAGCGGATCACCGTTGTCCTGGTGCTGGCGTGCGCGTTCCTGTTCACCGTCCACCTCGTCGGCTGGCTCTCGGCCGATCCCCTGCCCGGCGCCCGGATCCTCGAGGTCGAGCGCGCAGCGCCAGGCTATCGCGACGGCACGATGCGGCGCTTTGATCTGAAGGTCCTGCATCGCGGCGTGATTCTCCAGGGGCACATGGACACCTACTGGTTTGTGGGCAGACCCGGGAAGGATCAGATCCTGGACCTGCGCGCCACCCGGAAAACCGGGGATCACTACCGCTTCTACCACGGACCCTGGACCACCGAGTTCCGTTCATGGTTCGTGATACTGGCCGTAGTGGGCCTCGCCTGGGTAATCTGGTTCTTTCTCGACCGCCGGCGTCGTCTTCGCCGCTGACCCCGTGTGCAGCAGCACCCGCGCCTCGTTTCTGCCCATCATAGACGGGTTCTAATGCGTGAATAACCTGGCGGTCAAGGAACCGGACAGCCGCAGGATGGATCGTACGAGTAAGATAGACAGCGCCGCCATTCGATCCGCGACTCGCGCGGACCCGAGATGAACTCAGCCTGGTTGCTGATCTGGAACGAGTAGATCCGGCGTCCCTCATCGGTCTCGACGGAGAAGACTGTCTCCCGGGTGTCGAAGTCGAACAGGTTGATTCCCTGGACATACGTGGTCCAAGGGGAGGGCGTGAGACATCTCTGCGTGGTGACGGGCTCCCAACCCGTGCAGAGACCGTCGTTGAGGACGCCCACGCGCACGGGTTCGGCCCAATAGCAGTAATGCGCCTCGCAGGCCGCACGATCAGTCAGGGTCTCGCAGTCCTGCGCAGTGACCCCGCAGGTCGCGCGTGAAAAACCACAGTTGAATTTCCATCCGTCCACGTGCCGGTAGGCGCTGCCCAATTCCACGTATTCAGCGCCCTCTGGGAGATCCCGGCAGACCTCAATGTTGGCATTGTTGGCGGAGTCGCTCGCGGCGAGGCACACCGGCTTGCGGTCGAAGCCTACACACTGCCCGTCGAAGATGAGGGTCCGGTCTGCCGCGGCGGACACGCAGCCTTTTTGCTCGCACTGGTCACGATTCAGGTACGGAGCGCAGTCCGCGGCGGTCAGTTCTCCAGAGCAGCCGACGTGTACCAGCAGAGCCATCAAGAAGACACGTTTATTCATCATCAACTCCGCTCACAGAAGATCATCCATGCATCATTAGCATGACGAAACCGGCCGCGCAAACGGCCAGATTTATTCGAGAACCCCCGGGTGATCAAAAATCAGAATAAACTTTCAGCAGACCGCACAGGCGCGCGGTGGCCCAGGGAGACGGCCGCTTCTTCTGGCCGAACGAGTGGGTCTCGAAGCCCTTGTAACAGGACCGCGGCGTCACCTGACCGTCGGGACCGAACAGTCCGGCCACCGCCTGTACGAGCTCGGCGACGCTGCTTCGATCCTCGGTGGCAGCGGCGCGGCCCTTCCACACGGCGGTCCAGGGCGCCAGCGCCTCCAGCACCGCAGAGGCGTCGTACCAGGTCGGAGGCCATTTGCCTTCGATGAAGCGTTTTCCGTGACCGAAAAAGTAAGGCTTCTCCTCGTCACGGCGCCGCCAGGCCCGCAAGAGCGTCCGCGCCGCGTCGGTCAGCGCGGCCGGCCGCTGCGCCTTCTCCACCAACCCGAACAGCCGCAGGGCCTCCACCGTGACCTGCAGGCAGGCGTCGTCCTTTCGACCCGGGCCGCGCCATTTGGCCACCGGGTCCGGAATGCAGTGCCAGGCAGGGCCCTGCGCCGTGTCCGCGAGGGTGTCCCGCACCCGGGCCAGCGCCAGGTCCATGCCCGGGGCGTTCCGGCGGCCGAAGAGCAGCAGCGCCTCGCAGATGGCGAAGTGGTCGCACGGCAGGGACGTCCACGCCTCCGGCGTCCGACCCGTGACGCCACCCGGGGTCAGGTAGCGCCCGTCAGCGGCCTGGTGCCGGGGCATGGCGTCGAGCATACGCTCGAGGACGGGGAAGTCGCCGCAGCGAACGCCCATCCCGTGGAGCAGGCGCAAGAGGTTGGGCGGGAACGCCGGCGAGTTGTGGCCCCCGTACGTGAAACCGGACTCCCAGTCCGGCAGGCGATCGACGAGGGCGCGCATGCCCGGGTCGGCCACGACCGCACATCGGGCCTCGATCACCCCGGCGTCGTCCTCGGGACGGCCGAGCACGGCGGTCAGGGCCACGAAACGGGCGGCGGGCTCCGCGCTCTCGAGCAGCGCGGGGCGCGGATCGGCCGGCAGCATCTTCAACCAGGCTTCACGTTTCGACGCCATCTTCCACCTCCACAGGCACCCTTGTACCGGGCGGCGAACGAACTGTCAAACGGGTGACGGGACAGGTGACATCCGGCGGCTCACCGCGATCTGCTACTACTTGATTCCACCCCATCGAGAATGGCTTTTCGTGAACAGATGGTCACACCTGTGAATGATTCTTTACAAATAAAAACCAGTTTCCGCTGAATCAAGCCTGCGTTGCACCAGTCTCCACGGGCAGGAACCAACGCGCCGTGATGACCGCGGTGCCGGAACTTCCGAAACCCTGTAGCTCTGTTGACGGAGGTGTATCATGAAACGCGCATCCCTTTTCTTCCTGAGTACTGTCTTCTTTGCGGGACTCTTGATCGCGGCTCCTGTTTCGGTCCAGGCCCAGTGCCCCGGAGAGGTCGTGGTCTACAACGAAGTCGATGCCGTGTATGACGCCGTGGACGCCACTTTCGACGAGGTCGACGCGACGTTCGACGAGATCAACGCCACCTTCGACGAGATCAACGCGACGTTCACCTATGGTGCCTGGACACCGTTCTTCTACGACGGGTACCTCGTGTACTTCGATGCCAGGGGACTTCCGTTTTGCTATCTCAACGGAGTGGCGGTCTACGTGCCGCAGACCTGGTCGGATTACTCCGTGGCCACGGTTCGGTATCGCACCATGGCGCCCCACTACCGGGCATGGCATCAGCGGTTCCATGAGCCCCGGTATCGTGGGAGGGTCCGTCACCAACAGCCCCGCACCGTCGTGCGCAGCCCCGTCCGGGTGCAACCGCCCCGCGTTGTCGTGCACAGCCCCGCCCGGGTGCAACCGCCCCACGTCGTCGTGCGCAGCCACGCCCGGGTGCAACCGCCCCGCGCCGTCGTGCACAGTCCCTCCCGCGTGCAGCGGCCCCGCGCCGTCGTGCACAGTCCCTCCCGCGTGCCCATAAGCCGCCCCCGGAGCCCCCACGGACGCCGCTAGAGAACTCGCCGTGATTCCATACCGCTGTCAATTCATCACTGATAGCAGGTGACCCGGGAGACGGCGCGCAGGCGCACGTCGGCGGGGCCCGCGACCGTGGCGTCCTCGCGCTCCCTTCGAAGAATCCACAACTGCACCGGATGGAAATCCGCGGCGAAGGCGTCGAGCAGGCTCGCGTCGACCCGGAGATGGCCGTCGTCGGCGGTGGTGCAGACCACGCTGCTGAACTGGTTCCCGTGGTTGCCGCTCTGCAGGGAGAAGACCACGCGATCGTCGCCGCCTCCGGGGGACCAGGTCACCTCCAGATCGACCCCCTGGCCCAGCGTGAGCGGGCAGGGCAGGTCGGTGACGAGCGCGTCCACGCCCAGGGTGGACACGGAAAAGGCGGGCACGGTGCCGCCGGCGGCCGTGGCGGTCAGGACATCCCCGCCCGCGAACAGATCGCCGTCGGCGGGCTCGGGATTCCACACCGCCTCGTAGTACAGGTACGGATCCAAGGGGCGCAGCGTGAGGCCGACGCGCAGGCCGGTCACGACGATCTCACCGGCGCTGACGGCCGACGGCGGCGGACCGCAGGTATTGTCATGCCGGCACATCTGGGGCGGCAAGCAGGCGGGATCACAGAAGCCCTCCGGCTGCGGGGTGTTGTAGACGCAGTCACCCACGGTGAGCGTCGGGACCCAGTCGTTCTCCTTCTCGTCGAGGTTGGTGATCCACGCGAAGGCCGAGGAAGTGCCGGATCCTGCGCCGCGGGACTCGGCGAGCTCGAGCTCGAACGGGTAGCGCCCGCCCCCGTCGCCGCCGTCCCCGGTGTCATCCGGAATGTCGGAGACCTCGGCGTCGGAGCCGCCGTCACCGGCGTCCGGAGCGTGCCGTGACGGACCGCCGCAGCCGCCTCCGACCAGCATTGCCAGCCACAAACATCCGAAGCAGACGTCGCGCATGGGATCCTCCGTGGCCCGGGTCGCAGGAGATCTCCCGGGCCGATCCATCCTAGCACTCCGGCTCGGTTCGAGCCAGCGCCGATCGCCGGATTCGTGGCCGGAACCCGCACTGCAGGCGGCCCCCGCTGATTTTTGTTGACGCGCAAATTCCCGAAGTAGTAAATTCTACTTTGTTCCATGGTGGCGAATGGTTCGTCACCGATAACCCTTGAGGAGTACCTGCCATGAAAGCGAAGATTTCTTTTCTGAGTGTTTTGGTGGTCAGCCTGTTTTTCGGTGGCGTCGCGAACGCGAAACATCACAAGGGTCACAAGAACAAGGTGCATGGACATG
The DNA here is from genome assembly GCA_002841905.1 of Deltaproteobacteria bacterium HGW-Deltaproteobacteria-17. Taxonomy (GTDB): domain Bacteria; phylum Myxococcota_A; class Polyangia; order HGW-17; family HGW-17; genus HGW-17. The sequence goes on along the minus strand of PHBF01000172.1, from coordinate 530 downwards.
ACGCGCTGATGATCAACCTCGGCGCCTCCACGACCTACGGCTACACGTTCGACTCCAGCCTGCTCGGGCTGCCGTTCGGCTATCTGCTGGCCGACAACCACCACATTCCGGCCCTGGCCGAATACCTGAAGTCCTACTTCGGCGTGCACGACGTCGTCGACTACAACCTCTCCTATCCCGGCAAGACCTCCGCCGAGGTGCTCGACGAGCAGCTGCCCGAGGCCCTGGGCCTGGTCCCCCACTGCCCGCAGCGCGACATCGTGTTCACCGTCGAGGGTGGCGGCAATGATCTGCGCCACTTCCAGGTGGCCAACTGGGACGCCTGCACCAGCGCCGATCCCATGGATCAATACACCTGCATCGTCAATCTCACCCTCACCCTCGATGCCATCGAGGACAACCTGGTGGCCATCGTGACCTCCCTGCAGGAGGCCGCGCCCAACGCCATCGTGATCCTGCAGACGCAGTACAACTCCCTGTATGGCACCCTGCCCAACGGCGCGGCCTGCGCCGACGCGGGCATGCTGATG
>PHBF01000171.1 GCA_002841905.1 Deltaproteobacteria bacterium HGW-Deltaproteobacteria-17 | reverse complement strand
ACTGCCGTGCCGGACACTTCCGGGGCACGCAGGCGGCGGCCTTCGGGCTCCAGCGGTCGCTGACGCCGCAGCGCGGCTTGCAGGTCATGTCCTTGCCCCGGATCTGATCCGCGGCGCAGTTCCTGGGCACGCACCGGGTGGCCCCCGGAAGGATGGCCGTGCCCGCGGCACAGTAGCAGCGACCGTCGCTGCCCCGGAACTGGCCCGGGACGCAGGTCACAGGAACGCAGTAGCCGCCCTTGGGATGGGCGTGCAGTTTCTGGTCTTTGGGGCAGTGGCAGACGCCGGCCTTGTCGCGTTTGGCGCCAGCTGGACAAGGGGGTTTTGGCTTGGACAGGGCCGAGGAAACTTGAAAGTTCAGGAAGAACGCAAAGATCACCACGGGACGAAATATATTGTTCATGGAACCTCCAACCATCCGTCTGAAAACAGGCCGGGAAAATCCGAAAAACGGAAAAAAGACGGATGCCTGTTCGGTTTTCTTCATATCCCAAGGACCGAAACATCGCAAATAAAGTGACGGATCTGATTATCTCAATCATTTCAATAACTTACGGCCTTCAGACAAAAGAAGAGGCTCCTTTTTGACCATGCACAGCGCCCATGTTCCGTACGTCTTTCAAGCGTTTTTCCGACCCGGTTTTGGAAAATTCGGAGCGACCTTGCCATCGGGAAGTCAAACGGGTTAACTCAGTAACACTTTGCGGCCCCGTTGATCGCAACGTCTGAAAGAACATGAACATTTCTCTGTGGAATCACATCTCATCCGTCCTGGAGCAGGAAATCCTGCCGCTGAACTTCAGCCTGTTCCTTTCGGATGTGGTGGTTTCCGGTGACCAAGACGAGTTGATCCTGACCTGTCCCAACGAGTTCGTGCTCGAACAGGTCCGGTCGAACTATGAGGACCGCATCCGCGAGCTGGCCCGGCAGATCTCGGGAAGGGAGATCGCGGTGCGGGTCACCAGCGGTCCCCAGGTCGCCGCTCCGTCGGTCCGCTTGCTGCCCGCCGCTCCGGCCGGCGCGCCGCCGACCCCTCCTGATCCGTCCACCGTCCTGCTCGGCGCCGAGGTGGTCGAGGGTCCCGAGAACCTGTTCGCCTGGCAGGCCCTGCGGCAGGCGATCGCGTTCCCCGGCCGTTACAATCCCCTGTTCGTGCACGGGAAGACCGGCGTCGGCAAGTCCCGGTACCTCCAGACGATCGCCGGCGCCTACGAGAAGCGCGGCAGGAAGGTCCTTGTCCTGCGCGGCTTCGAGTTCATGAACCAGTACATGATGGCCGTGCAGAAGAACGCCTACGAGGCGTTCTATCAGCACTTCCGCGGGCTGGACCTTTTGTGCATCGACGACGTGCACTATCTCGAGGGCAAGGACCGGACCCAGGAGACCTTCACCAACATCTTCAACGGCCTGTTCGACTCGGGGGCCCAGATCGTCCTGAGCGCCGACCGGCCGCCCAACGCCATCACCGGCATGATGGAGGCCCTCGTCTCGCGCCTGACCTGGGGGCTGATCCTTGAGCTCGCGCCTCCCTCGGAGACCACCCGGCGGCGGCTCGTCGAGCGATGGAGCGCCCAGGCGCAGCCCCTGCCGGCGGCCGTCGTGGAGCGGCTGGTGGCCCATCCCTTCGCCAGCGTGCGCGCCTTCGAGGGCGTCCTGACCAGGCTGTGGGCGCAGATGGAGATCTTCGGCCGTCCGGTGGGCCTGCGGGAAGTGCAGGAGGAGCTGGAGAGGACCGGGGAGGACGCCGCGCCGCTGGGCCTTTCCGAGATCGAGCGCATCGTGTGCGATCATTACAACCTCTCCTCGCGGGAGTTGACCGGCAGGGATCGCTCCCTGCGCGTGGCGCGTCCGCGGCAGATGGCGATGTACCTGGCCAAGAAGCATGGCAGCTCCAGCTACCCCGTGATCGGCGAGTTCTTCGGGCTCAAGAGCCACTCGTCGGTGATCAGCGCCTGCAAGCGCATCGAGAAACTGCGCCGGTCCGACCGGCAACTGTCCCTGGATCTCGAAGAAATCGAAAAAAATCTGAAATAGTGGACAGGTCCGGGCGACCGTGGGACCGGTCGCGGGTCCGACAATTGACTCTGTGAAAACGGGAGAGAAAAGGGGGGAACGAAATCGCGGGGGAGACTACTCGGCAGCGGGCTCGCCGCCGCCCTCATCGCCGCCACCGCCACCGGCGCCATCTTCGCCGGCCTCGGCGCCGCCGCCATCTTCGGTGTCACCACCGACCTCGGAGGACGTGGCCTCCTCGGCGTTCTTGCGCATCATGGTGGAGACCTTGGCCTCCTTCTGCATGTTGGCGTTGGCGTTGGAGGACTTGCCCATGGCCAGAAGGCCGATCGGCATCAGGGAGAGCACCATGGCGATGAAGCCCAGGGTGAACAGGGAACGTCCGATGGGGGTGTGCTCCATGGCCATGCGCTCGAAGCGGGTGGCTTCGGCCACGGGGAGGGCCTCCATGGGGACGGGCTTCTCGACCTCGGGGGCGTTGAGGCGGTATTCGCCGCCGCCCATCGAGGGCATTTCCTCGCGCATCTTGCCGATGCGTCCGGTGGCGGACATGGCGACGGCGACCAGGGGCCCGGCGCCCAGCAGCGCGATGACCATCACGACGATGTCACCGGAGTAGAATCCGGCTACATAATAGCGATACAGATAGGCGGCGAACATGCCCACGAGGAACACGCCCGCGACATGGATGAAGCCTTCACGGTTCTTCTTGTGGGCCATGTAGGCGGCGGCGGCCATGATCAGGAGCAGGAGGATGAAGATCAGGATCGTGAACGCCATGTCCCGCGACAGCACGGAGTCGGACACGGAGGACAGGACGGACAGTTTCTGGACGTCCATCGGGGGCATGGCCAGCACGTCGGGACCCTTGCCGTCCTTGCCGGTCTTGCCGACGAACATCGCGTCGGTGGCGTAGCACTTGAAGCCGTTGTTCTTGCGCACGATGTCGTTGAGCTTGCCACAGGCCTCGGCCTTGGAGGCGTAGTCCTCGGCGAACTTCTTGTCGATCTCCTTGAAGTCCGGGGACGCGAAGGCGCCGACCATCTTGCAGGTCAGGTATTCGGACTCCAGGGCGAACATCTTGGGAGTGCAGTCCGTGGCGTTGTCGATGACCACGCATTCCTTGTTTTTCAGACGGTCGCCCGAGCAGGGCGTCGGGGATCCGACCTTGAACATGCCCAGGGGGATGATCAGCGTGATGAAGCTCAGGCCGACGCCGATCAACAGCATGTTCGACATGCTGCTCCCGAACTTGTTCGGTCCGGGGGAGCCGTACGAGGATCCCATGGACCCGTAGTCAAACTGGCCTCCCGCGGGCGGCGGCGGCATGGGATTCTGATTTTGGGGTTCCAAAGGCTGCATTCCGTTTTGATCGTTCATGCGGTCCTCCATGAAAGTGATTGATTCCTAACCTACCGGAAGATACGGAGTCAAGAACTAGTTCTCCGTTTTTTCGAGAAAAACGCGAAAAAACACTCTCCGGCGGGATCGGATCCGGCGTTCCCCGGTGGGAGGGAACTGGTGGGCAGCGTCCATGGGTCCGGACCTTTGGAAGACCGGCTCTGCAGAGTCGGCCGATCGGCGTCTTCGAGGGACGGCCGAACCGGAACCACCCCAAGCGCGTCGACCGCAGCCTGGCGGGATGCGGGACGGATCCGGAGATCTGAACCGCGTCAGGAGCTGTCCACCGGCTCCCGGGTATGGTATAAAGCGGTTCAGTCGAAGTTGCAATTATTGTTTTACTGTATTTTTCCAGTGAGGAGAGAAAAGTGCTGTCATTGATTCAAAAACTTGGCTATTTCCCTCGCACCGCCGTGTGGGAGTTGACCCTTGGTTGTAATTTGTGTTGCAGGCACTGCGGATCCCGCGCGGGTACGCCCCGGGAACGCGAACTGAGCGCGGAGGAGGCCTTCAGCCTGGCCGATGAACTGGTGGATCTCGGGTTGGAGCGGATCACCCTGTCCGGAGGCGAGCCTACCCTCTGTTCCTACTGGGCCGAGTTGGGCGCCCGGTTGGTGAAGGCTGGTGTGAAAGTAAACATGATAAGCAACGGTATGGGGTGGGACGGGGATCATGCCCGCCGGGCGAAGGAAGCCGGCTTTGAATCGGCGGCCTTCTCGGTGGACGGCTTCGCCTTCGCCCACGACTACATCCGCGGTGTGGAGGGGGCCTTCGATCACGTGCTCGAGGCCTTCGCGGCCTGCCGCGAGGCCGGGCTCCCGATCGGGTGCGTGACCACGGTGTACAAGCACAACTGGCGTGACCTGCGCCGGTTGCGGGCCTTCCTCCACGAGCAGGGCGTACGCTCCTGGCAGGTGCAGATCGGCAACCCCGCGGGCAACATGGGCGATCACCCGGATCTGGTGATCGTGCCGCAGGATCTGCTCGAGATCGTCCCCGAGCTGGCCGCCCTGCGGCGCGAGGACGAGAAGCCCGACGTGTACATCGGCGACAACGTCGGCTACTTCGGGCCCTACGAGAAGGATCTGCGGGACACGGGCCGGGAGATCGACTTCTGGCTGGGTTGCCGCGCCGGCCTGCAGGTGGTCGGCATCGAGAGCGACGGCGGCATCAAGGGCTGCCTGTCCTTGCCGTCGGAGCTCAACCGGGAGGATCGCTTCCTCGAGGGCAACGTGCGGCGGCGCTCGCTCACCGACATCTGGTGCGATCCCGATGCTTTCTCCTACAACCGCAAGTTCAGCGTCGGCCGGCTCTCCGGTTTCTGCGGGACCTGCAAGTACAACGAGGTCTGCCGCGGGGGCTGCCTGTGGACCGCGTTCTCCCACTCCGGGGACCGGTACGAGAATCCGTTCTGCTACTACCGCGTCGCGGTGGAGGCAGGCGTGATCGAGCCCTGAGGGCCCCATGCTCTGGCTGGTCCTCCTCCTCCGGTTGACGGTGCCCACGGGTCCGTCGGCGAGCCCGTTCCCGGGATCGTTCAAATATGCAATTTCAGCCCATAGTTCGGAGCGGGCCCGCGTGTTCGCCCGCCCCGAGCTGGACACGCCCGTGGTGGGCGTGATCGAGCAGGGGGGGGACTTCCCGATTCACGAAGTCCTGGAGGACCGGTCCTGTCCCGGCGGCCATTTCCTCCGGATCGCGCGATCCCGCTTCGTCTGCTCGGCGCACTTCTCCCCCTCGGCGCGGTTTCCCGTCCGCGTCCCCGTGGTGGCGGTGAACGAGACCCTGGACCCGTCCCTGTCCTGGCGGCGCACGAGGGTCGCGACGCCGGTCTGGGCCTCCCGGGCGGACCGCATCGCCGGAAGGCCGGCGTTCACCCTGCCGCGCAACGCGCACCTGGAGTACCGGAAGCGGTACGTCCTCGTCGAAGGGGAGTTGATGTACCTTTCGATCAAGGACTACCTCGTGGCGGGGGCCGACCTGGAGGAGGCCAGCCCGTCGACCTTCGCAGGGAAGCGCACCGAAGGGCCAGGGGATCTCGCCTGGGCGGTGGTCTACCGCTATCCGACGGTGCCGCTGGTGGATCTCGAGGGAGGGCGCCCGAAGCGCCGCCTCCCGGACAAGACCTGGGTCCGGCTGGCCGCCGCCGGACCTGTCGAGCGCGAAGGCAGGAAGTACTACCGCCTCGAGGACGGCTGGGGGGTGGCCGAGGATCACCTGCGCCTCTTCACCCTCGGCGAGAAGCCCGACGGAATCGCGCCCGATGAGCCGTGGATCGAGGTGAACATGACCTCCCAGACGCTGGTGGCCTACGAGGGGGACCGGCCGGTGTTCCGCACGCTGATCTCCAGCGGCAGGGTGGGCACCGACACCGTGCCCGGCCTGTACCGCATCTATTTCAAACGGGCCGTGCAGGACGTCTCCAGGAAGCGCGGCAGCAGGGTGGACTATTTCTTCGAGTCCGTGCCCTTCGTGCAGTTCTTCCATGGTGTCTTTGCGTTCCACTCCGCGATGTGGCACCACGCCTTCGGTTTCCCCCACAGCATGGGCTGCGTGGAGACCTCCCTGCGGGACGCGGCCTTCCTCTTCGGTTGGACGCATCCCCGCGTCCCCGACGGCTACCTGGCGCTGACCGACTCCGTGGAGGATCCGGGCACGCTGGTGCGCATCGTCAAGTTCCCGGGCCATCGTGTGCCCACGCGCTTCCATCCCCGCGCGGTTCCGCCTGAGGAGTGAGGCGCTTCCCTCCCGTCAGGTCGCCCGGCGGCGTTCACTCCCAGTCGGCCGCGGACTTGAGCCCGGTGGAGGGATCGGCGACCGGCGCCGTCTCGACGTTCTCCGGGGATGGTCCCCTCCCTCGGGCGTCCGGTGACGGCGTCTCGGCGACCGCGGCTGCCATCGGGCGGCCGGGTGGGGCGGATCCGGGCCTGGCCACGGAGGACTTCTCCTGACGTACCATCGAGGGCTCCGCGGTGGAGGCCGCAGGCACCACACGGGAGCGGCCGGCCGACGCATCCGCAGGGGCCATG
>PHBF01000170.1 GCA_002841905.1 Deltaproteobacteria bacterium HGW-Deltaproteobacteria-17 | reverse complement strand
GGTTCCTCGAGGTGCTCCATGGCGAACTCCGCGCCGTCGAGGGCGAACGGGAACAGCACCTTGTCGTTCTTCAAGCTGTTATCAATGTACAAAGACAAAAGCCTGCCGTTCTGGATCAGCAGTTCGGAGGTGTGGTGCCCGGCATACCGGATCATGATCCGGACGTGCTTCTTCTGCAGCAGGCAATGATCCAGGAGGGCGAGCAGATAGCCGCGCTGGAGGATGCCGCGGGTCGGATAACTGTGCTCGTCGAGGAAGGACAGCCGCTTCAGGATGGACTCCGGAGAGACCGGCTTGATCAGGTTGAAGACGCGCGGGCCCCAGTCGATGGAGGCGTGCAACGGCTCAGGCAGCAGCAGCACCAGCGGGATCTCCGGGAAGGTGAGGGAAATCTTCGACAGATGTTCGAGGGTCTCGAAGTCCTCATTCTCGTGGATGTTGGCGATCACCGCCCCGTTGGAGCGGCTGGAGATGGACTGGGCGAGTTGATTGGTCGCCTGCAGGGAAATCACTTCCACCTGCGGGGAGGCAATCGATTCTGCCAGGGCCTGGCTCCGGTTCTGCGTGTCGACTATCCAAATGGTCTGTGAAACCAAGATGCTCTATCCTCCGTGGGAAGGCCCGGTCGGCGTTTCCGGCTTTCCCCGGGCTCCCGCGTGGCAAACAATATAGGCAGGTTAGGGAGGAAAACTCAATACTATAGTGAGCCGAAGGCAAAACCATTGAAAACGGTGGCCGGTTTGACGTAGATTCCCGTCTCTCCGGTCGACTTGCCATGGATCGGGGGGGCGAGGGGGTTCTTCTGGCCGCGTCTCTTCAGGTCTCTCCGACAACGGTTCATTTTCTCCGGCGCATCCGAGGCAGCCGCTGGCTTCTGCTGGTCGGCCTGCTGCATCTGGTGGCCGGCGTCACCTTCGCGATGCTCCCGCTGACCCACCTACTGGACTACGAGAGCAGCCTGCTGGGCGCGGCCGTGCACGGCTTCCTCCTGGCCCCGACGGTGGTGGTGCTGGCACGTCGGCTGGGGAGGGCGCCGCTTTTCTTCCTCCCCCAGATGCTCCTGCTCGCGATGCTGCTGCAGGCCCCGATGTTCCTCATCCTGCTCGTCCATACCGCGATGAACTGCCCCTTCGGGTTGTCCACCGGGCTCTTTTTCTGGTTCATGTATCCCGTGCTCACCGGCGTGTTCACGGTGGCCCTGTTCCTGTCCCTGGCGCAGCTGCGCCCGACGCGGGGCATGGTGGCGGTGGCCGCCCTGGTCCCCTGGATCTCGCTGATCTGGGCGCTGATCCGGCTGTTGACCGAGCCGCCGGTCTTCATGTTCGATCCGTTCTTCGGGTTCTTCTCGGGAGCTTTTTATGATCGGCTGATCGAGGTCAAGCCTGCTTTCTTTGCGGCCCGCACACAGCACCTGGCCTTCGCCCTTGCGCCGGTGGCCTTCGTGGCGTGGCGTGCCGGCATGTTCCCGCGTCGGATCGGGGCGGCCCTGCCGGCCGGGCTGGGGGCCCTGGCGCTGGCCCTTTACGTGTTCTCGCCGACGTTCGCGATCCGCTTTCCCCGCGCCGCGTTGATCGACCGCATGGGCCATGAAATGGTCACCGAGCACTTCCGCTTCGTCTATTCCCAGTCCGACGAGGAGAACCGCATCCGGATGCTCGCCGCCGAGGCGGAATGGCACCATACGGAGTTGGTAAAATTCTTTGGAAAAGGACCATCCTCCCGCACGACCGTCTTCTTCTTCACCAACGGAGATGAAAAGCGGCTCCTCTTCGGTACGCGCGACGTGGAGGTGGCCAAACCCTGGCAGGGCTCGGTGTTCATCACTTCCAACGGGTTCCCCCATCCGAGCCTGCGGCACGAGCTGGCCCACGTCTATGCGACGGTCTGGGGCGACTCGCGGTTCGGGGTGGCATGGTCGAGGTCCTTCTCGATCGGTCCGGTTCCCGTGGTCCTGCCCGATCCCGGCCTGATCGAGGGCGTCGCGGTGGCCGCGGACGGGCTCCAGGAGGATGAGGATCTTCACGCCCAGGCCCGGCTGCTCATGGAGATGGGCGGCTTCGTGCCACTCGATGTCCTGTTCTCCCTGAGGTTCTACGGGGTGTCCTCATCCAGGGCCTACGTACAGGCGGGTTCGTTCCTCCGCTATGTCGTCGAGACACGGGGTGCGGCGCCGGTGCGCCGTCTGTATGCCGGGGGCGGACCGATCTCGCGGGTGCTCCCCGATGTCGCGGGCGTGGAGCGGGAATACAGGGAGTTTCTCAAGACCGTGCCGATCCCGGAGCATCAGCGGGCCATGGCCCGGGAGCGCTTCTCGCGGCCGCCCGTGCACCTGCAGCGTTGCGTCCATTCGGTGGCCCGCTCGCGGCAGCGCGCGGTCGAGTGTGTCCGGGCCGGGGATTTCGATGGCGCGCAGCGGGAGCTGGAGCAGGCGCTGAAAATGGATCCGGAGAGCCTGGAGACCTGGATGCTCAAATTGTGGGCGGCAAGACAGGCCCAGGGACCGGCCGCGGCGCAGTCAGCCGCGGATCGGGTGCTCGCGTTGTCGGGGGAGGCCACGCACCTCCAGGTGCGGGCTCGTCAGGTGAAGGCCGAGGCGGCCTGGATCGCCGGGGATGTCCCGGGGGCCGTGGCCCACCTCGATGCCGCCGCCGCGGTCCTCTCCCCGCCGGCCGTGCAGCGGGAAATCAGGCTGATCCGGGAGTTGATGGCGATGCCTCGCGGCGCGTGGCCGATCCTGCAGACGATCTTCACCGGGCCGCTTCCCTACTGGTTCTGGAGGGGCTCGTTTCTACCGCTGACCGGGCAAAGTGCCCTGTTCTCCTATCTGGTCGCGGGCGCCGATCTGAACGCCGGTCTTTGGCGGCAGGCCGCGACGCGCTATGCCTCGCTGGCGTTCGACCGGCTGCCCGACGACAACTTCGTCTGCGAGGCCCGCGCGCGTCACTTCCTGGCGCTGCTGCTGACGCGGAGGCTGGGCGAGGCCCGGGCCGCCCTGGAGATCTACTCCGGCTGTCCCGTGCAGGAACGCTCGGTCGATTACTATCGCGGTTTCATCGCGTTTCTCGAGGCCAATCCGGGCCTCTCATGGGATTCCGATCCCGTGGTCACCTGGTGACCTGAATTCGTTCGTGCAAACGCGATCGTTTTTGGCTACATTGATGCCATCGGAGGCGTGATGCGATTATCCAAGGTATCCAAGATGCCCCGCCAGGAGCTCTTGTTCCTGGCCAAACTGATGGCACCGTCGGAAGTCTTTCCACTCGAGAGCTCCTCCAACTCCATCCTGGAGGAGACCATCATCTCCTCCCTGGGCTCCATGTTCTCCACCGAGCCGCTGTTGATGCCGGAGCTGGAGACCTTCTTCTTCCACAGACTGTCGCGGATCCTGCAGATGAAGCCGAGGCCCGAGGCGCTCGAGGACTGGTCCACGGCCCTGGACCTGGCGCTGGGGGAGCGGATCCTGCGTGAGATCCAGCCTCTGCTGCAGGTGCTGCATCTGATGGGATGGGCCGACGGGAAGTTGTCCTCCGAGGAGCTCGAGGTCTATGATGCCGTGTTCTCGCGGCTCAACGTGCTTCGTCCCTTCCGCAACCGCATCATCGAGATCTGCACCCAGCCGGTGCCCCGTGCCACGATCGTGGCGGATCTGCAGCAGATCACGCACCACCGCGAGCGCGCGGAGCAGCTGCTCTCGTTCGCATGGGTCGTCGCCATGGTCGACCAGGAGACGCACGAGGAGGAGATCAACGCCTTCCACGATCTGGCCGACATCCTCCAGTTTTCCCGCGACCAGCGGCGCGAGATCGCCGAACGGACGATGGTGAGCCTGCGCCGCATCAAGCGTGAGGAGCCCGGCATCTCCGGCCCCGAGGCGGCCCTGCGCGCCTCCGGCGCCGATTCCTTCGTCCAGCGGGTCGCGGGGCTTTCCTTTTTGCCCGTGCTCAGCCGCGGCCGGTTCGGACACTCCAGTTCGATGCCCACCGGTGTCGAGGCGCTGCACTCCCTGACGCTGTTCTCGAAGTTGTGCATCCTCTCCGGTCCCGAGTTCTCCCTGCTCGACCGCATGGTCCTGCTGTTGGCCCTGCTGATCGTCGAGACCGACTGACGCCGGCCGGTTCTGGTTCATGCGCATCCTGGTGGCTCCCGACTCCTACAAACTGACCCTCGACGCGGCGTCCGCCGCCGGAGTGATCGCCGCCGCCGCCCGTGCGGTGTTCCCCCGCGCGGAGATCGACGAGTGTCCGGTGGCCGACGGCGGAGAGGGCACCCTGGACGCCTGGGTGCGTGCCCGGGGCGCCACGGTCACCACGGTCACCGCCTGTGACGTGTTCGGGACTCCGCTGGGGTGTCCCGTCGCGACCGATCCCGTCGGCGCGGAGGTGCTCATCGAGGCGGCCCACACCTGCGGGCTGCCTCCGGCGGAGCGGCGAGCTCCCGGACGTGCGCTCTCCACGGGACTGGGGCTGGCCCTCCAGGCCGTGCTTTCGTCCAACCCGGCCGCGCGCGTCCGGATCGCGCTGGGCGGCACCGGGACCGTCGATGGAGGACTGGGGGCGGCGATGGCCCTGGGGATGGTCCTGTCGGGGCCCTCCGGCGAGGTCCGGCCTCGGGGGATCCTGGAACTGCCGGAATCCCTGGGCGTCACTTTCTCCAACCCCTTCCGGGTTCCTCCGGAATTCCTGTGCGACACCAGGGCACCGTTGCTGGGACCTTCCGGGGCGGTGCCGGTGTTCGGACCCCAGAAGGGCGTGGCGCCGGAAGGGTTCCCGCGGTACGAGGCTGCGCTGGAACGTCTGATGGGGGCCGCCGCCCGGGCGGCAGGGCGGCCGTTCGTCGATGGGCCTGGCTGTGGCGCGGCCGGAGGCGTGGGAGCGCTTTTTTCCATTTTGACCGGGGCGCGCTGTGTCTCGGGCTCGAAATATATGTTGTCAGTTATCGAGTTTGAACAGAGATTAATGGATGCAGATCTGATCGTCACCGGAGAGGGCTGCCTCGACGACACCTCGTTCAACGGCAAGATCGTCGGCGAGATCGCCGACCTCTGCAGGACCGCCCGCCGGCCCCTGCTGGTGCTCCCTGGCCGCTGCAGGCTGACGTTGGACCGCAACGCACGATCTGGGGATCCTCGGCGCGACGAGGTGGTCGTCCGAGCCATGGTCCTGCCGGATCAGACGGACCCCGATAAAAGAATGGTCAAGGCTCTTTTGTACGATGCAGCCCATTCTGCATTTCGTGATTATTCAAAAAAACAGCTTTTCCAGGGGCCTGGAATCTGATAGATTATTGTATCTTTGACCCGTTCACGCGCGGAGTAACGCATGTCGCTTTTCAAGCCCGAGGACAGACCGACGCTGAATCCCCAAAAGCAATGGAAGGGTTTCCCGTCGGATCCGATCGAGCTCCTTCTCCTGTCCCATATCGATGGCAAGCACTCGGTGCAGGAACTTTCCGTCTATTGTGCGCGCACCCATGAGCAGCTGGCTCCGGTGCTCGAGAAGCTCGCGGGCATCGGTATCATCGCCTCCCCGCGCCCTGCCGGGGCTGCGCCCAGGGCCGCGGAAAAGGCTTCAGTTTCGGCTCCGAGGGATGCGACGGAGCCGTCCAGGCCCCGGCCGGCCCCGGCCAACCCGGCGGCCGCGCCCCGGGAGGACGAAGCCAAAGGCTCGGAGGCGTCCCTGGTTGATCGCCGCCTGCTGCGACAACTCAGCGAGATCGACACGACGGTCCTGTCGGAGAACGTGGACCTGGAGCCCCGGCGCAAGGAGGAGATCCTGCTGCTGTTCCACAGCCTGACGCGCCTGACGCCGTTCCAGTTGTTCGGCATCCAGGGCGACGCGACCGACCGGGACGTCAAACGGGCCTACCAACGCCTGTCCATGCGCTTCCATCCCGACCGGTACTATGGGAAGAACCTGGGGTCCTTCAGGGAAATGATGGAGAAGATCTTCCGCGTCATCTCCGAGAGCCTGGAGTTGATCTCCAGCGAAGAGAACCGGCAGCGGCTGGCCACGGTCTATCCCGAGGCGTTCGCAGCCGGCGGCGACACGAACTCCCATCCCGATGTTGAAAACTCCGACCCGGGAGTCTCGGATTCGGTCCTCGAGGAGCCGCCCGGCGCCCAAGATGCAATGGCACCTCCGCGGCGTCCGCATCGTCGCGTGGGTCTGCGCAACCAGATCGCGAGCGTTCTGGCGCGCGCGAACTCGAATTCCATCGTGTCCGGTGATTCCGACGAGGGCGACGACGGTGCCGAGGAGTTGATCCTGCCGCCGGTGGGAGGCTACAAGTCCGCTCCGGCGCGGATGGATCCGATGCATCGCGCCGCCCAGGAACGCGCCCAGCGTGTCCTGGTGCACCTTGCCGAGGGTCGGCGGGCCCTGGAGGCCAGGAACTACGGCAACGCGGCCTCGCACCTGAAGACGGTGCTGTCGCTGGATCCCCGCCA
>PHBF01000169.1 GCA_002841905.1 Deltaproteobacteria bacterium HGW-Deltaproteobacteria-17 | reverse complement strand
GCCATCGGCAAATCAGGGGAACTCACGGGCTGGGAGTTCCCCTCCGGAAAGCGTCTGTTCCAGGCTGCGACCGGGTTGATGGAATGTTTCTTCTTGGCACCTCTGCCCGGGACCACTGACCTTGTGTTGGCCACTGAGGACGGGCATGTCGCCCGGATCGACGCGCTTCTCTGGTCGTGGAGAGACTTCGGACCACCGGAGCTCAAACCACTTCACGAAGCGGTCGTCTCCCCATCCGGAAGATGGTTGCTGCTGATCTCGCCGGAGAACCCCGTCCAGGTGCATGATTTTTCCACTGGAAAATGGCACGCCCTGGATCGGACCGCCGAGCTCGGGACCCATGCAGCCTTCTCCAGCCCGGAGGACCACCTGGTCATGCAGTTGCCGGTGTCCAATGTGATCCGAACCCTCCGTGCGCCGGACTGGAAAATGACACATGAAATGCCCCTCTTGCGGGAGGATGGGGGACACACATTCCAGAGTCTGACGGCCTCACGGATGCCCGACGACACCCTCCTGGGGCGGTCCAGCAATTTTTTGATTCAATTGTTCAACGCCCGAAACCTTCAGGTGCAGCAGAATTTCCACACATGGGGGCCATTCTCCATGACCTATGTATCTGACCGGAACCTCCACATTCTCAGCAGCATTTCCGAAATCATGGTCTATTCGCAGGTGCCGGTTCGGAAACGGTTGATCATGACAACCTTTGACGGGCGCGTCGGGCTGATCCAGCCGGTGTCCTCCGATCTGACCATCCTCGGCTCATGGAGCGGCAAAGCCGGAGTATACGATGCCCGTACAGGCATGTTCACCCCCGTGGGCGCCCCGCGCAGCGGCTACATCTGGTGCGCCGACCTCTCGCCTGACGGACGGACGCTCCTCCTCGGCTCCCTCGACCGGAGCGTGCAGATCATCGACCTGCCATCCAAAACGGTGCGTCGGATTCTGCCCATGGATGCTGAGGTCACCTGGCTGAAATTCTCCTCCGACGGCAAGCGATTTCATGTGGCCACGATGGGGAAGCTCCATACCTTCGGTTCGGATGGGATGCAATTGCTCAGGCAGCAGGCGATCCTGCCTGTATTCACCAACGGCCCGCCGATTGATGCCCATCCGGGCAAGCTCATGTGGCACCGCCCCGACGCGACCCGTCGAAACCTGATTTTTGCCATTGAGGAATTGAGTACCGGGCAGATCACGGAGATTGCAGTCCCTGGAGAGGACGTGTACCCTTTCAACGCGATGTTGCTGCGTGGCGACTGGATGGTGTACCAGACGCATGACAACTGCCTCAATGTACGAAGGTTGTCTGAAACCACCCGGCCAAGACGTTTCTGCGGTTTTTCGGCACCCGTATCCACGGTCAGCGTGAAGGAGAAGGCCGACCTTCTTCTGGCCTCGAGCGATGATCACACGGTGCGCCTCTGGTCACTCTCCACGGGACTCCCCTTGCTGGTGATTCCCACCTTGACGGGCCAGGTGGCTGCGTTGAGCCAGGACGGGAAATTCCTGATGATGGAGGATGGCTTCCGTGCGCTGAAGGTGCCTTTGGAGTTGTCGAACCTCAAACTTACCGCCAAGGAGCTCTTGAAGAAAGCAGAGCAAGCCGCCGGCCTGTGTCTGGAAGGCACACAACTGAAGCCCTTCCCCCAATGCGCCACTCCCGCTGGTTTGCCCGGCGAGGGTTTGGTGCCGGCGAAAGAAAGGTAAAGATACGTCTTGAACATCCAACTTGAATGTGTGTCCTGCCTGATCAGCCAGAGCCTGCGGGCGGCCGCGGCCGTCACCGACGACGTGGGGCTGCAGGAGCAGGTGGTGCGTGAGGTCCTGGGGTTGCTGGCCGGAATGGATTTCTCCCTGCCGCAGCCCGCGGTGGCCCAGTTCGTGTACCGGCGGGTCCGGGAACTGACCGGCGTGGAGGACCCGTATCGGGAAGCCAAGCGCGCCTTCAACCGGCTGGGTCTGTCCCTGCTGCCCGAGCTGCGGGCCCGGGTGGCCGCGTCTCCCGATCCGCTGCTGGCCGCCGCCCGGCTGGCGGCGTCAGCCAATCTCATCGATCTGGGCGCCAGGACCGATCTGTCCGAGGTCGAGGCCGCCGCCGCCCTTCGCGAGGCCTTCGACGCGCCGCTGGCCGGTGACGATGGGACCTTCCTGCGCAGGGCGGGCGAAGCAAAAAATATACTTTATCTATGCGACAACGCCGGCGAGATCGCCCTGGACCGGCTCCTGATCGAGGTCCTCGGCCCGGCCCGGGTGATCGTGGCCGTGCGTGGCCGCGCCGTGATCAACGACGCCCTCCTCGAGGACGCCCGTGAGGTGGGGCCGACGGAGCTGGTCACCGTCATCGACAACGGCTCCGACGCCCCGGGGACCCTCCTGTCCGACTGCAGTCCGGCCTTCCTCGAACGGTACCATGGTGCCGACCTGATCATCGCCAAGGGGCAGGGCAATTATGAATCGCTGAGCCACGAGCCCGCCGACATCTTCTTCATCTTCAAGGTCAAGTGCCCGGTGCTCGGCGAGCACGCCGGCCTGCCGCTCGGGGCCCTGGCGCTGCTGGCTTCCCGGAGATAGCCGGACAGGTCGGTGAATGGGGACGCAGCGCGGCGCTGCTTCATCCGCAGGGGTAGTGGTCCGGGGGCGCAACCGGTCCGACAGGTCAGACTTGTCTGACAGGTCCGACAGGTCCGACCCGCCCGCCGGCGGCTTCGGGAGGCCGAACTTTTCGCCGCACTCGCCTGTGCAGGTCCTGGGGAGGGCGTTTTGGACGCCAGAATCGCCCTGCGAAGGATCGCGGTTGCGGGTCCGGCGGTGAAACCTGGGACCGCGGGATTTCGGAGGGGCGTTCTGGACGCCGGAGGCTGCCCGCGAGAAGCTGGGAGGCCCGTTCCGGTGTCCAGAACGGCAGGCGCATGCTGAAAAGTGCATGATCCGACCCCGGCGGGGAAACAGGACGCGATTCGCCTCAGGTTTTGCGGCGTTTGGTTGATGATGTGGCGAGTGCGCCCGGGGGTCAGCGGAAAATGGCAAACAGGAGGTTGGCCTGGGTGGCGTTTCCGACCGAGACGGTGCCCTCGATGTCGATGGTCTGGACAAAGGAGCCGGTCACCGCCACGCGGCCGTCAGGCGTGCGGGCCAGGGAGGCCGTGCTGTCATAGACGGGGCCACCGTAGCCGCGCATGAAGATCACGTCTCCGGCGGGGTCGAGCAGGCCCACATAAAAGTCCATGATGCCGTTGCTCGAAAGGACATGGGTGGGGCCGAACGTCGCCGCGCCCATGAACGAACCCGTGATCCAGAGGTTGCCGTCGGCGTCGGGGCTCACCCCGGTCCCACCGAAGTCGTCGTTGACGGAGCCGTACACGCGGCCCCAGACGAGGTCGCCGGAGGCGTCGAGGTGGGCCACGAAGATGTCGGCACCGCCGAACCCCGGGAGCGTCCCGGCGCCGAGATCCGCGTCGGGGCCGATGATCCCGGTCACCCAGAGCTCTCCGGAGGAGGCGACGAAGAGGTCCCGCCCAAGGTCGATGGCCGTGCTGCCTCCCATCCGCCTGGCCCACTGGTAGGCCAGCAGCGGGCTGAACTTGGTGACGAACGCGTCCTGGCCGTCCAGGCTCTGGATGCCCTCCACGGTGGGGCCGAGGCGGTTGGTGAAGCTGCCGGTCAGATAGACGTTGTTGGCCTGGTCCAGGGCCAGGCCGCGGACATCCTTCTCGCCGGTGCCGGTGAGGGTGGTGCTCCGGGAGTGGGCCCCGGAGGAGAGGAACCGGGCGATGAAGACCTCGCGCTGGGCGGTGGCGAAGGTCGTTCCGCCCAGGGAAATCGTGCCGTTGAAGGTGCCCGTGACCCACACCGCGTCGGTGTTGTCCACGGCCAGGGCGATGCCCCGCTCCGAGGTCAGCAGCTCGCCGAAGCGGTTGCTCCAGAGGGGGGTGCCGTCGGGGGCGAGCTTGGCCAGGAAGGCGTCGTCGGCGCTGCCGGAGTTGTTGGTCAGGACATTGGTGCCGAACGGCAGATCCCCCTTGAAGTAGCCCGTGACCCAGATGTTTCCGCCCGAGTCGGTGGCGACCGAAGCGAGGACGTCGTCACCGGCGCCGCCGAACCGTCGCGCCCAGGTGAGGCTGCCGTCGGGGGCGAACTTCAGGACGATCAGGTCGATGTCGCCGCCGCTGTTCAGGTTGATTGACATGCCCAGCCCCTGGAGGTCCAGCAGGCCCTTGAAGTTGGCCCCGACGACGAGGTTGCCGGCCGCGTCGGAGGTGATGCTGACCCCGCCGATCCAGTCCCCGCCGCTGCAGGAGGCGAAGCCGCTCTGCAAGAAGGAGCCTGCGCAGGGTGTGGTGTCGATCTGGTCGCAGGTCTCGAGGCAGCCCAGGGTGCCCCCGAAGAAGCCTTCGGAGGCGCAGGTGAGGCCGTCGGTCTCGGTCAGGTCGCAGACCTCGCCTTCCCCGGACTGCAGGAGGCCGTCGCCGCAGCGGGGGGCCCAGTGATGGCAGTCGGCCATGCAGCCGTCGTAGGTGCCGTCATTGACCCCGTCGTCGCAGACCTCGAGCCCGAGAACCTGGCCGTCCCCGCAGAGGCCGTCGCAGAAGCTGGGCGTCCCCACACAGTCCCAGCCGGCCTCGACCCGACAGGCGGCGTCGCAGCCGTCCCCGGGGGTGCGGTTCCCGTCGTCACAGGCCTCCAGGGGATCGGTCCAGCCGTCGCCGCACACGGACTGGCAGTCCGAGTAGTCGAACCTGCAGTCGTCGCCGCAGGCGAGAAACCCGGCGGCGAACCCCAGGTCGGTGCAAGTCTTTTCCTGCAGGTCCTGGCGGTCGCAGTCCTCGTGTTCGGGCTGTGCCTCGCCGTCGCCGCAGCGTTGGGAGCAGGCCGAGAAGTCCAGGGTGCAGTCGGACTTGCACGAGAGGGTCCCCGCATAGTAGCCCCCCGACTCACAGGTCGCCCCCCCGAGGTCCAGACCGTCGCAGGCCTCACCCGGATCGACGATCCCGTCTCCGCAGGAGTCGGTGGTCTTGACCTTCACGTCGCAGGCGGTTCCCCATAGAAGAACCAGAACAAGGAAACCGGTGCGAGAGAACCGGAGGATGGGTGTGTGCATGGGACCTCCCTGGGGATTCAGTGTAGCGTCGAAGGGACGGGACTGCAACCTGCGGTATGGACAGAATCGGTCAGCCTGATTCAAGGAGCGGTCCGACCCGTCCGACCGGTCCGGCTTTTTCTGTCTTACGGATGGGCCGCGTGGGGGGCGAGCAGCGTGACGGGATCGCGACGCAGGCGCTTCTGGTGCACCTGGTGCAGGAAGGTCTCCATGCGGACGTGGGCGAGGTTGCGTTCGGCGCCCAGCACGAGCGGGAGGATCGCGGTGTCGGGATAGTCCCGGGAGACGGCCTCCACGGCGGAGTTCACCGCGCAGCCGACCATGCAGCCGGTGGCGACCACGGAGACGACGCCGTCGACGCCCTGCCGGGCGAAGTGGACCATCTTGGCCAGCGTCGCCGACACCAGGTAGTTGCTGTTGCGCCCGATGTAGGGGGTCACCATGTCCATGCACTGGGCATAGTCGGGTTCGGCGCACCAGGGGCCATAGTCGTTGCCCAGGACCTCCTCGAACGGTCGGCGGGCTCCCTCGGTGGCCATGATCGCGAGCACCTCGAACATCGCCGGGCGGACCTGCGAACGCTGGGCCTGCCGGTAGGCGTCGAAATAGTTCGAGAACCAGATCAATCCATACATGTACGGGCTGTGGTAGACCTCACAGCCGGCCTCCTCGAGGCGATCGGGGAAGTTGTCGTTGGCGGGCTCACATAGCCGGGTATATAGATCTCCGGTGAAGCCGACCAGCGGACGGTCACGGACCTCGCTCATCGGAATCGCGCGCAGCCGCGAGACGGCCGCCGAGAACGCGCCGATGGGGCTCTTCTTCTCGGCCAGGGCGTCGGAGACTTCGGTCAGGGCCCTGGAAAAGACCGCATCCACGCGGCCGGGGGTCAGTTCGTACGGGCGCAGGCGGTGCCGCAGGATCGTGAGCGGGTCCACGGCGTAGAAGCCGTCCATCAGGCGCCGCAGGCCGTCGAAGCCGTAGAGGTCCCACTGGTCATGGCCGATCACGTCGAGGATCTGCAGCGGGATGCCCTGCTCCCGCAGCCACAGGCGGTAGCCGTCGCCGTACTGGGCCAGCAGGCAGGGGGTCAGCGTGCTGGGCATGTAGAAGGCGTCGGAGCCGCGCAGCTCGTGGCGCTCGGCCAGCTGGATGACGTCGCCGGCCACGCAGGCGTATGGGTGGCACTCCTTGCCGTTGGTGATCTCCTCGCCGCGGCGCATGACCGTGTGGGTCGGCGGCGGGAGGTCGACGACCTCGATGTTGCCGAGGCTGCGCAGCATGCCGTTGAGCACGGCGGTGTGCGGTCCGAGGTACGGCAGGAACACGCGGTTGAAGGTGCGGGGCACC
>PHBF01000168.1 GCA_002841905.1 Deltaproteobacteria bacterium HGW-Deltaproteobacteria-17 | reverse complement strand
GCCGCCACCCTCGCGCCGCTGTTTTATGGTGGCGAACAGGAGGACGGGCTGCGCTCCGGGACCGTCCACGTGGCCTCGGCCGTGGCCACGGCGACGGCCCTGCGCCTCTGCCTGGAGCGCCGCGACGGGGCATTCCTTGAACTCGGAAACCGGCTGCGCGCCGGGATCACCGCCCGGCTGCCCCAGGTGACCCTGGTGGGGGAGGGCGCCCCCCGCGTACCATGGATCACCATGGTGGGGGTGCCCGGCATGCGCGGAGATGCCCTGGTGCGCATGATGGACGCCGCCGGGATCGAGATCTCTTCGGGATCGGCCTGCTCCTCGGGAAAGCAGGGGCTGTCGGCCACGCTGGCCGCCATGATGGCCGACTTCCGCAAGGGCTACATCCGTTTTTCGTACCACCTCATGACCACGTCCGACGAGATCGACGAGGCCATTGAGCGCTTCGCAAACATCGTGGAGCGGTATTCGCTTTCCCCGCGTTGATGTCGCATCTTTCTTGACATTTCACGAAAACTACAGCTTGACCCGCCAGGGGGCTCTACTATACTGTAGCGAGCTTCACGTTCTTCCATGGATGTCCGTCGATCGGCGGAAGGGCGTAAACCGGAAATGAAGGAGTCTGTCATGCGGTTTCTTGGAATGTTGAGTCTCTGTGCGATGCTGATGTTCCCCGCCTTCGCGAAGGCGCAAACCTGTTCCGTCCCCAAGGTGCTGATCGTCCTCGACAAGTCCAGCTCCATGGTCCGCAACCAGGTGAGCAACGAGACCCTCTGGCACTGGGCCACCGAGGCGCTCACCCAGCTGGTCACCCAGTTCGACGGCAGCATCGACTTCGGCCTGATGATGTTCCCGTCCCCTCCGGGGATGTGCACCCCGGGCATGATCAACGTCGACGTCGGCGCGGGCTCGGCCTCCGACATCATCAACGCGCTGGGCATCGCGCCGCCGTACTCGGGCAACTACACGCCCTCGTACCAGACGCTGGACCTGGTGGCCTCCTATGCCCCGCTGCAGGACACCACCTCCGAGAACTTCGTGATCTTCATCTCCGACGGCTGGCAGTGGTGTGATCCCTACGACGCCTCCACGCGGTTCCTGTCGGTCAACAGCGTCACGGCGCTGCAGAACCTGGGCATCAAGACCGCCGTCATCGGCTTCTACAACTCCGTGGATTACCTGGGCCTCAACCGCATGGCGGTCCAGGGGCTGATGCCGCGCGCCGGCTGCAGCACCACCGCGACCTTCGACGAGCTGCAGGCCGATCCCTCCCTGCGCTGCTACCAGCAGGCCGACAACTTCACGGAACTGACCGCGGCCCTCAACGCCATCGCCACCACGATCACCGCCGAGACCTGCAACGGCCTCGACGACAACTGCGACGGCCAGATCGATGAAGGACTGTTCCGCTCCTGCTCCTCGGCCTGCGGCACCGGCATCGAGCAGTGCGTCGCCGGCAACTGGACCGGCTGCACCGCCCGCCAGGTGAGCGAGGAAATCTGCAACGACTTCGACGACGACTGCGACGGGCAGATCGACGAGGGCTGCTCCTGCTCGCGCGGCGAGACCCGCCCCTGCGGACTGGACGCCGGCGCCTGCGAGCTGGGTCAGCAGATCTGCGAAGCCGGCGTGTGGACCGAGTGCCGCAACGCCGTGTGGCCGACGATCGAGACCTGCAACGCGGTGGACGACGACTGCGACGGCTTCATCGACAACGACCTGTACGAGGCCTGTGAGACCGCCTGCGGCTCCGGCGTGCGCATCTGCTCCTCGGGCAACTGGGGCGAATGCACGGCCAAGAGCCCGACGGCCGAGACCTGCAACGCGGTGGACGACGACTGCAACGGCCTGATCGACGACGGCACCAACCTCTGCGAGGACGGCGAGCAGTGCATCGAGGGCCAGTGCATCAGCGACGAGGACCCCGACGCCGGCACCGGTGATCCCAAGGGCACCGCGCCCGACGGCTGCTCCTGCAGCGCCGGATCCAGGCCGGTCGACGGCCGCGCGCTTCCCCTGATCCTCTTCCTGGCCGGCGCCTTCTTCATGGGCCTTCGCCGCCGCGTCCGGAAATGATCCCGAGGGCGCCGCTCCCCGCGCCGCTCCTTTCTTCGTCCTCTCCAACCATTGAAATGACGCAGGGTGTCAGATGAGCAATGAAACCAATTCCCTGAAAATGGACCGCCGCCAGTTCCTGCTGTCCTCGGGGGCGGCCGCGACGGCCGTCTTCGTGGCGGGATGCGACTCGAGCACCCCCAACGGCAACAACAGCACGAACAACCTCAACAACCTCCCCGACGCCGATGTCGACGGCGAGGATCTGTTCGACGCCGACGCCGACGCCGATGCCGACGCCGACGCCGAGGTTCCGCTGCCCCGGCCCGTCACCACGGTGCGCGAGACGATCGTCGGCCAGCTCGAGGCGGTCCCCCAGTTCGAGGACCTGCGCAGCCTGTTCGGCTTGACGCGCAAGGGCCCCGGCGAGCCGCACATCGATCGCGATGATCTGGGCGCCGCCGCGGTGGCCTCGGGTGAAGCGGCAACAGTCTCCTCGCTGGCCTACTTCGCACACATGACCGACATTCACATCGTCGACGAGGAGAGCCCTGCGCGATCGATCCACAGCCCGATCGCCTCGGCCTCCGCCTGGCGTCCCCACGAGCCCTGGAGCGTGCACAACCTCAACGCGGCCATCGCCACGATCAACGCCTTCGCCGAGGTCCGCCCCCACGACTTCATCGTGTTCTCAGGTGATCTCACGGACAACAAGCACAACGTCGAGCTGGACTGGTTCCTCCGCGTCGTCGAGGGGCTCCCCATCGATCCCGACACGGGCGCCGACGACGATCCGCGGGCCGCCGGCCTTCCCGATCCCCACGACCCCTTCACCGGCGTCGGGATGCACCCTTCCCTGAAGTGGTACTGTGTGCAGGGCAACCATGACCTGCTGGTGCTGGGCAACTTCGACACGGTGTCGTTCGCTGTGGCGGATCCGACCGGAGACAAGGCGACGCTCTTCATCTCCGACTCCGTGGTTCCGACCTGCTACGCCGAACCCGTGTGCGTTGGCGGCTACTGCTATTCCGCCAGCCCTGACCGCTGCCACGTCCCCTTCAACGACGACGCCTACACCGTCCGCGATCTGGTGGCCGACCCCGACCGGCACTGGATCGACCGCGTGGAGTGGATCTCGATGGTCATGGGCGCCACCCGCAACGGTCCGACCGGTCACGGCTTCAACAGCGACAACATCGTCGAAGGGGTCAGTTACTGGGTCGATCCCGATCCCATCCCGGGGCTCCCGGTGGCGTTGGTCGGACTCGACACCAGCTCGGCCGGCGGCGTGGCGGCCTCGGCGGCAGGCTACATGTCCCAGGCCCAGATCGACTGGCTGCGGGCGACCCTCGACACGCTGGCGGCCGCCAACAAGTTGATCATCATCATCAGCCACCACTGCGCCCGCGACGTCGGGAGCAACGCCACGGTCCTGGTGGACCTGCTCAACGCATGCCCCAACGTCGTGCTGCACATCACCGGTCACCACCACACCCACGAGGTCTATCCCCATCCGGCGCCCGCCGGACTGGAGGCCTGGCATGGCTACTGGGAGGTCCAGACCTGCGGCCTGCTGGACTGGCCCCAGCAGATGCGCTTCTGGGAAATCGTTGACCGCGGAGACGGAACAGGGCATATCTATTCCACCGTCGTCGACATCGACATGCCTGCGGGTTCCACCGTCGAGGGCGGCCGGTTCTATGCGCTCCTGGATGTCCAGGAGGGCCGCTCCGACGACGGAGAGGGCCCCGGCGTCCTCGAGACGCGCAACGTGGCCCTGCGTGTGGCCTGGCCTCCGGAGATGATTCCGGTGCTGGCCGCCCTTCCGAAGCGCGACGTCGAGACGCTGCACTTCTACGACGAATAGTGAGGTCCCCTTGTCCGATCCCACCACCCCGGTCACCGTCCTGCTGGTCGAGGATGAACCCGAAATCAGGCGGCAGCAGGAGCGGCTGCTCCGGCGCGCCGAGGGGATTGACCTCCTGGACACGGCGGCCACCGGCCTCGAGGCCGTGGAGAAGGCCGTGGCCCTGAACCCGAAGGTGGTGCTGCTGGATCTGGGGCTGCCCGACATCGACGGCATCGAGGTGACCGCCCGCATCAAGGTGCGGGCCCCGCAGGTGGAGATCCTGATCTTCACGATCTTCGACGAGGAGGACCGCGTCATGGCCGCCATCGGCGCGGGCGCCTCCGGCTACATCCTCAAGGGCATCTCGGCCGCGCGCATGGTCGAGGCCGTGCAGGAGGTGGCCGCCGGCGGCAGCGTGATCCAGCCGCACCTGGCGCGGCACCTGCTGCGCCGCTTCCGCAACCGCCAGTCCACCGAGACCGCCGAGCCCGAGCCGCGGCCTCCGGCGCGGCCCTCCCAGCCCCAGCTCCCCGTCATCGAGGAGAGCCCGCACAACCTGACCCCGCGCGAGCAGGAGATCCTGCTGACCATCTCCAAGGGCTTCTCCAACCGCGAGGTCGCGGAGCTTCTGCACGTGAGCATGGCCACCGTGCGCACCCACCTCGAGCACATCTACGCCAAGCTCGAGGTCACCAACCGCACCGAGGCCGTGACCGAGGGCTACAAGAAGGGCATTATTCCTCTGGAGTAGTGTTTTTCAGCTTGACAAGGATCGCGGGCGTCTGTAGAACTTGTTCGCTCGCGGGGAGCCGCCCTGTCGCATCGGCCCTGGGCCGATGGAAGAGGGTCCCGGCGTCGCCGCTGGTTCTGCTCTTGGAGGAGTGGCCGAGCGGTCGAAGGCGGCGGTCTTGAAAACCGTTGTGCGAGAGCACCGGGGGTTCGAATCCCTTCTCCTCCGCGAATTGCTCTTGTTCCCTGTGGCAAGGGCCGTGCACTTTGGAGAGTTGACCGAGAGGCCGAAGGTGCACGCCTGCTAAGCGTGTGTACTCCAAAAGGGTACCGAGGGTTCGAATCCCTCACTCTCCGCTGGTCTTTTACATGTCTGCGCCCATAGCTCAATTGGATAGAGCGTCGGTCTACGGAACCGAAGGTTAGAAGTTCGAAACTTCTTGGGCGCGCCACCCCCACACTCATGATTCTCCGCCAACTACTCGCGATTCTCGGCACCATGCGGCTTCGCCAGTGGACCAAGAACGTCTTCGTCCTGGCGCCGCTGGTGTTCTCGCACCACCTGTTCTCGGACCGGCTCGCCGCGGCGCTGTGGATGACCCTGGCGTTCGGCCTGGCGTCCTCGGCGGTGTACTTCTTCAACGACCTGCGCGACCGCCCCATGGACCGCCTGCACCCGGTCAAGCGCCTGCGCCCCATCGCGGCGGGCCGTCTGCCGCCGGCCACGGCCTGGGTCACGCTGACCGTGTTCGCCCTGGCCTCGCTGGGGCTGGCCCTGGTCATCGGCGGACCCGCGGGGCTTTGGTTCCTGGGCGCCTACCTCGTGCTCAACGCGGCGTATTCCCTGCGCCTCAAACGTGTGGCCTATCTCGACGTCCTGTGCATCTCGGCGGGCTTTCTGCTGCGCGTGTTCGCCGGCGCGGCGGCCGTGGAGGTCCCGGTGTCGTTCTGGATCCAGGTCAACACGCTGCTGCTGGCGGCGTTTCTGGGCTTCGGCAAGCGCCTGCACGAACTGGGCTGGGTCGACGACGGCAACAGCGTCCTGCGGCCCGCCCTGGGCGGCTACCGCCGGCGCACGCTGGATCGCCTGCTGCTGGTGTTCCAGGTGCTGATCCCGCTGGCCTTCCTGGCCTACACCCTGGATCCGGTCTCCCTGCGCCACCACACCCTGATCTTCACCGTGCCGCTGATGGCGGCCGCCCTCTACCGCTTCCACCGCCTCTGCGCCGTGCCCGGGAACTGGCACTCCCCCACCGACCGCATGCTGCGTGATCCCTGGTTTCTGCTGGCCGCCGGTGGATGGCTCTGCAGCGTGCTGCTGCTGTTGTACCGGTAAATTTTCTTCATCTGGCGCAGGGAAGGAATCCGTCTTTTCCGTGGTAAAACTCTTCTCGCTTCTTCCTTCCGTTTTTTTGGATGATCCGATGCAGTAGTTCAGAGCGCGGGAACTTCCGGGGTCAAGCGTTGAAGGGCGGGGACGCTCAGAACTCGGCCGAGAGGTTCAGGCCGAGGCCGCGGCCGGGGCCGTAGACGCCCGAGCCGTGGTATTTGTATTCGGCGTCGAGCAGGTTCTCAGCGGTAAGGAACAGGGTGAGGCGCTCGACGCCGGAGACGGGGCGGTCCCAGGTCAGGCCGGCGCGCAGGTTGAGGGTGATCCAGGCGGGGGTGCCGCCGTCGGGGATGCGGGCGTCCTTGAGATCCTCGGGGGAGAGGCGGTCCTGGGCGAGCGCGCCGCGGGCGTAGGCCTCGGCCAGGATCCGGGTGTTGTCGCTCCACCAGACCGGCTGCGTCGTGCGCACCGTGAGCTGGCCCGTCAGCGGCGGGATGCGC
>PHBF01000167.1 GCA_002841905.1 Deltaproteobacteria bacterium HGW-Deltaproteobacteria-17 | reverse complement strand
CCGGCAGGTCCAGCTCACGGCTCAGGCGCAGGTTGTGCTCGTCGCAGTGCACGGCGGGGCCGTCTTCAATGCGATCTTCGATGATGGGGGTGCAGCCGGTCAGAAGGAGCAGGGAAAGGGAGAGCAGACCGGGAGGGAGAACGCGAAACGCGCGGGGCATCACAGCACTTCGAGGCAGATGACCGTGATGTTGTCCTTGCCGCCACGGCCGTTGGCCAGCTCGATGAAGCGGCCGGGGGCGGAGGGGAGATCGTCGGCCAGGATGTCCGCGATTTCGTCGGACTCCCGGAAATAGCCATGCAGTCCGTCGGAGCACAGCAGGTAGCGATCACCGGCCTGCACCATGCAATGGGTGGTATCGACCTCAACGTAGTCCATCTGGCCGACCGCCCGGGTGATGACGTTGCGATTCTTGCGGTTGGCCAGGGCCTCGTCAGGGGTGATGATGCCCTTCTTCAACTGGTAATTGAGCAGCGTGTGGTCCTCGGTGAGCTGGGAGATTTCGCCCTCACGGAGACGGTAGATCCGACTGTCGCCCACCTGCCCGAGGAACATGGTGTTCTCGATGACCAGCGCCACGCTCATGGTCGTCGCCATGTTCTTGCCGGGGGAAATCTGCTGTGAAAGGCCGAAGACCACGTAGCAACTGTTCTGGATGCCGCTCTCGAGGATGCGCCGGACCTCGTACGTGTACTTCTCGGTGGGTTGTTCGCGGAAGCGCTGGAAGAGCGACTCATAACGCATGATCCAGCACTGCAAATTCTCGACGGCTTCCTGGGAGGCGATTTCTCCCCGCGCCTGTCCACCGACGCCGTCGGCGACGATGTAGAGCCCAAGCGTGTCGTCAGCAAAGAACGAATCTTCGTTGTGTTTGCGTTTTCTGCCGACATCGGATGCGCAATAGGACAGGAGCAGCATTTTTTTAATATTCCGTGTTCTGGGAAATCAGAAACCACCTTCCAAGGGAAACCATTCTAGTCAATGCTTGTGCCGAAGTCACCTTGTTTTTTTGGGTGCGTTGGAAAGAATACTAAGTTGGATCTTCTTCTTCGGGGGCGATGATGACACTGGCGCGCACCGAAGGATTGGTGCTCCCACCCCACGTCGGGTCATTGGGGATGGAGACCTCTCCGACGTAGCTGGAGCCGGAGGAAGAATCGACGGACATCGTCAATTCAATCAGGAAGTCGCCGGTTTCCTCCTTCACCCCGGGGGCGGAAAGGTCCTGCGGAGGCGCCTCCGGTCGCGGGATCTGAGCCCCGGGACTGGTGTCCCTCTCGGGGGTGGGCAGCGGCGGGGGAAGCGGGGCTCCGGGGCTGGTGTCCCTCTCGGGGGCGGGCAGCGGCGGCGGAGCCTTGGCTCCGGGGCTGGTGTCCCCCCCGGGGCTCTCCTCCTGCATGGGCTCGAGCTCGATGATCGCCTGGGAACCTTCGTCCCGGAGGCCCGGCATGAACGGGTCCAGGTCCATGGTCTCGGGACGTTCCTCCATCGGTTCGGAGTCGTCTCCGCCGAGCACGATTTCTCCCTGCAGGAAGGCTGAGGACGGATTTCCGGTGGTGACGAGCGGCTCCGGCTCCTCGAGATCGTCGAGGTTGAGCATGTCGTCATCCTCACTGTCGTCCTCATAGGGGAGCGGGGTCTCCATGTCGGTCAGTTTTCTCCCCAGCAGCTCGGTCTCCCCCGTTCCATCGGACGCGTCGTCGTCATACGAATCCTCCCCGGAGGTGGGCGCCGGGCTCGGGGACAGGTGCGACCCGAGCGCGACCATGTTTTCTTCATTGAATTCGGGTTCGCCGTCGTTCAGGTTGAGGATGAAGTCCTCGTCGGAGGCGGGTTCCTCGGACTTCTCCACGATCTCGGGCTCGACACTCTCGATCAGCGGCATCGCGTGGGCGTCGGGCAGCAACGTCGGGCCGATATAGAACTGGTCCGTCTCGACGGAGGAGGCTCCTTCAGGGATCGCCGTCGGGGTCATCTGCCCCGGTTCAAACAGGTCGCGCGTGTTGAACTGATCGGTTTCACGCCGGCCCTCGGCGGGCTCCCCTTCGAGCAGCTCCTCGAGCTCGAACACCTGGGTGGTCTCGCGCATCAGCCAGTTGGGCACCTCAGCGGGATTGGCCGGTGCGGCGGGCTGTGCCATGTAAACGGGGATGATTTCATCCTCGGAGTCGCTCTCGGCCAGGAGGTTGACCCCCACATCCTTGGGGGATTCGGGGGTGAATACGTATTGACCCGCCGCGGCCTGCTCGTTGAGATGCTCGTTGCGGAAGCTCTCCTCCATCCAGGCGGCCAGGGCCCCCGGAGTGTAGGTCGGGGCGAAGTTGTTGAGGAACTGTTTGAGCGCCTGGGAGAACTCGTGGGCCGACTGATAGCGGGAGAGGCGGTCCTTCGACAGCGCCTTGTGGACGATGCTCTGCAGCATGGGAGGCACCGCGGAATTGGCCTGCCGCAGAGGGGTGAAGCGGCCCTCCTTGATTTTTTTGAGCATGTCCACTTCGTTGCTGGCGATGAACGGAGGCTGATTGGTCAGCATCTCGTAGAGCACCGAGCCCACGCTGTAGATGTCCGTGCGCAGGTCGAGCTTCCATCCCATGGCCTGCTCCGGGCTCATGTATTTGACCTTGCCGCGCACCACGCCGATGCGGGTCTGGATCGACGACACGTTGGTCTTGGCGATCCCGAAGTCGCAGATTTTCACCTCACCCGTGTACGAAATCAGGATGTTCGACGGCGACATGTCCCGATGGATCAATTGCAGCGATTTGCCGTCTGCGTCCTTCAGAATGTGGGCCGTGTGCAGTCCCGCCAGGGTGCAGATGGTGACATAGACCGCGTCGGCAATGGGGATGGGCGTCTCGTTCTGGCGGCTGCGCTCGAGGATGGTCTTGAGGTCCTTGCCGTCGACGAGCTCCATGACGATGAAATAATCGCCCTGGACCTGGCAGAACTCGTACACGCGCACCACGCAGGGGTGGTGGATCATGGTCGCGATGCGCGCCTCGTGGACGAGCATGTTGATCAATTCTTCGTTGGAGGCGAGGTTCGACAGGACCCGCTTGATGACGACCACATACTCGTTGCCCATGTTGTCGAACGTCTTGGCGCGATAGATCTCGGCCATTCCGCCATACGCGAGAAGATCCATGAGATAGTATCTTCCGAGGCGTTCGGACTTTTTGGGTTCGTGGTTCATGCGTTCGTTTCTTCCGCCATTGTCAATGGCACCCCGTCGGGAATGGTGCGGCCGGATTTTTCAGCTTTGACAGCTCATATAAATTTGGTAAGCTGTCCGCCGATTGAATCGGACGACCCGATGGGCGCTTCAAAGGTTCTACCATGATCAGGTTTGTTTTTTCTATTCTTTTTCTCTTCTTTCTCCAGATCCCGGCTGGTTTTGCGCAATCTTCCAAGGCGGTCGAGGGCCAGTATCTGGCCCAGATCGAACCGAAAGTCGTCTCGGTATGGGATGAATCGGTCATTCTGCACGCTTCTTTACTCCTGAAACCCACGGAAGCGTTCAATTCACCCCAATTGAAGGTCTCCGTTGAAATCATGCTCAGCCCCACAGGGCAGGTGACCAACGCCTCCGTGGTGGCCACCTCGGGCAACGACTCGTTCGATCACACCGCGCTGGATGCGATGCTGGGGCTCTCCCGCCTGCCCAAGCCCCCCACCGACCTGGTCTCCGATGACGGTCTGGTCCATATTTTTTGGACACTCTCCCGCTCCGCCCCGTTCTCGCCGGTCAAGAACGCCAGCGTCCGCTATGTCCGGTTCACGCCCGAGAACGCCATCGCCCGCTACCTCCAGTCCGGACTGCTGGGGCCGGCGTGGAAGCGCCTGATGGAGACCGAGCAGGCCGGTTCCCTGAGCCGCTCCTCCCTGGAGGCGTTCATCCAGCACTTCCTGCTCCGGTTCTATCCGCCGCTGACGCTGCCGGCCGAGGCCCTGACCCAGCTCCAGTCGATGCTTCAGTGGGAGAACCTGCCCACGTCGATCCTGGTCCCCTATTCCAAGTCCCTGGTGGACGAGAATGCCTTCCTTGCGCTCGCGCAGCGGCTCGAGTCCCGCGGCCCCGAGGTCCTGTGTGCGTTGTTCGAGAGCACCCTCGAGTACTCCGAGAAGCGTTCCCTGGCGGTCCTCCAGCGGTTGCTGGAGCGGCCGGAGGTCGGGTGCGCGAAACTGATCTCCGACAAAGGTGGCGCCTCCACCTGGTCTTCCGTCAAGACGCTGTCCCTGTCCGTCGGGCTGCGCGAGGCGCCCGCCCTGGCCGATTCCGACAAACAGGCCTGGATCGGGAAGGCCAACGGCTCGGATCTGATCCCCGCGATCCGCGTGATGGGCTACAGCCGGAAGGCGGAGTTCTATGAATTTCTCCTCTCCGCCTACGGCAAGGCGACCGACGTCGAGGTGGTCGCCGAGATCGTCCACGCCATCAGCCTTCTGCCCCACAGCCCCGCCGGTCTCAAGTTGATCGGGCTGCTCAAGCACAAGCAGGTCAAGGTCCGCAAGGCAGCGATCGCCGGTCTGGTCGCGTTCTCCGGCCCCGATCGCGACAAGCACACCAAGGTCGGCATCTGGGACATGCACAAGCTGGTCAAGAGCGATCCGGATCCCGAGGTCAGGCGGCTGGCCGCCGCGGCCATCGTCACGCTGGTGTCCCGCGATTTGAAGGCGGAGAACAACAAACACTACTTTGGCCTGGTGTTGCGCGAGAAGGATCCGGCCGTGGTCGAGGCCATGATCGACGCGCTGCCTCCGGAGCAGGATCAGGCAAAGAAGAAACTGATCGCCTACCTGGCCGATGCCAACGTGGAGATCAAGATCGCCGCGGCCCGCCGGCTGAGCCGGCTGCGCCAGGATCCCGACGTCGAGGCGGCGCTGCGCCCCTGGATCAACAACTCGGACCAGCGCCTCCGCTATTTTGCGCTGGGATACGCCAGCGCGCTGGCCGAACTGACCATGGGCTTTGACAAGCTCACCTTCCTCCCCCGGACCGAGTGCGCGTTCCAGATCGCGCGCCGCGACGGCTCCTGGCTGATCAAGTCCCTGGATCCCCTGGCGGCCTCCGGGAAGCCGACCGATCTGTTCACCGGACTTCCCATGCTTCTGGGGCTGCTGGGCAATGCCCGCTGACCGCGAAGGCGAAGGCGTCGCACAACTGGTCGACGTCGTGCGGACCCTTTTGGGACCGTCCGGCTGTGAATGGGACCAGGCCCAGACCCTCTCCACCCTGCGCACCTATCTGCTCGAAGAGACCTACGAACTGGTCGAGGCCATGGAGAAATCCCCCGAGGCGCACCGCGAGGAGCTCGGCGACATGATGTTCCAGATCGTGTTCCAGTGCGCCATCCGCGAGCGGGAGGGGTTGTTCTCCCTCGACGACGCGGCCCGGGACGTGGCCGAGAAATTGATCCGTCGACATCCGCACGTCTGGGGACCGGGGAGGCCGTCGGCCGGCGCCTCCGGGGAGAACGCCCCGGGCGGACAGGCCACGGGGCCCGGACCCGATGGAGTCGCGCGGATGGGGCAGGGGGAGCGCGGCTGGGAGTCGCTCAAGGTCGCCGAGAAGCAGAAGAGCAGCCTGATGGATGACGTCCCGCCCACGCTGCCCGCGCTCATGGAATCCGAGAAGATCCAACGGCGCGCGGCCTCGGCCGGCTTTGACTGGCCCGATCGCCAGGGTCCCCGCCTGAAGGTCGACGAGGAGCTCCTCGAGCTCGAGGAGGCCGTCGCCGACGGGGATCCCGACCGCATCGAGGACGAGCTCGGCGACGTCCTGTTCGCCCTGGTCAACCTGGCCCGCCACGTCCATGTCTCCCCGGAGCTGGCCCTGCGCCGGGCCTCCCGCAAGTTCGCTGAGCGTTTCAGAATAATGGAACAATACGCCCGCGAGGGCGGCAACACGCTGTACCAGATGAGCCTCGACGAGCTCGAGGCGCTCTGGGTCCGCTCCAAGGGCTCCTGACAAGCCTTCGTCCTGCGACAACCGTCCCCGAAGAAAATTCGGAATTCTGGTTCCCAAATACTTGCCTGCGCGGAAATCGTTGCTAAAACAAGAAGGGTCACCTTCGGATGCGGACAGGTGTTTACGGTTTTCCGCAGGGGAAGATGACGGCTCGAAACGGGCACGGGTTCGTGCAGGAGGTCTTATCATGTTGCGAAAATATTTGACCATTCTTATTCTCTCGTCGCTCTTCATCCCCGCTTTCAATTCATGTACCAGCAAGGACAGCAACAAGAAACCCCCGGTTTTTGTCTCGGTTCCGGGCACCGAAGCCTCCGAAGGGGTGGCGTTCGCCTATCCGGTCGACTGCACCGACCCTGACGGAAACGTCACCACCGTGACCGTGCTTTCCAGCGAGGGAAAGCCCGACAGTTCCGAGAACGCACAGCGCATCCTGAAGCTTCTGGCTGACGACCTCAAGTAAGGCTCCTCTTGCCGCAGCCCATGAAAAAACCGCCCCAGTGGCGGTTTCTTCATGGAGAGCTCACGGCACCGAGGGCA
>PHBF01000166.1 GCA_002841905.1 Deltaproteobacteria bacterium HGW-Deltaproteobacteria-17 | reverse complement strand
GCGGATCGATGCGGTCGGACCATTTTCCCGATCGTGAGGCGACCACGGCCATGACCAGGGGTTGGGCGATCAGGATCATGCCCGCATCCCGGGGCGCCAGGCCCTGGATGTACTGCAGGTACAGGCTCAGCACGAAGGTGACCGCGAAGGTGGTCGCGTAGTTGATCAGGGCCGCGCAGTTGGCCAGCGCGAACAGCCGGTTGGTCGCGAACAGCCGGACCTCGAAGACGGGGGTGTTCGTGGCCAGCTCGGCGCGCACGAACAGCCCGAGGCCGGCCAGCCCCGTGACGGACAGGGCGACCGCGGTGGGGGAGGGCAGGTGGGCGAATCCGTACATGAACAGGCTCATCGACGGCAGGTACAGCAGGGTCCCCTTCAGATCGAACGTCTCACCGCGGGCCTCGGCCCACTCGCCCGGGATCGAGATCCAGGTGACCATCGCGGCCAGCACACCGACGATCGCGGGCACGACGAACAGGGAGCGCCAGCCGATCCATGTTATGAGCAGTCCGCCGATCACCGGGGAGAGGGCCAGTCCGGAGTATACGGCCGTGACGGTGTATCCGATGGCGCGTCCCCGCCCGTGTGGAGGGAACACCTCGGTGATCAGGGCCATGCCGGTGGAGAAGACCATGGCGCTGCCCAGCCCCTGTCCCACGCGGAGAGCGATCAGCACCTCGGCCGAAGGGGCGAGGACCCCCAGCGCGGACGAGACGGCCAGCACCACGTTGCCCAGAAGGAAGATCCGCTTGCGGCCGACGATGTCGGCCAGCTTTCCCAGGGGCACCAGGAACACGGCCGAGGCGAGCAGGTAGGACATCGCGATCCAGCTCATCCCCACCGCGTTGAGGCCGAACTCCCCGGCGATCCGCGGCAGGGCCAGGTTCACCGCCGCCCCGATGAAGGGGGTGAAAAAGGAGGTGACCATCACCAGAATCAGCAGGATGTTCTTGTTCACGGCTTTTTCGGACATGGGGGACTCGGTGTGGGGGACGGTGTGGGACGGTCCCTTTTCGCAGCCCAGTGTAGGGGGGAGAGATCACGGCGTCAAGCGGCCTTTGTCCTGGCCGGGGGAGGCCTGGAGGACGGCATGATCCTGTTGCTTTCCTGCCAGGACCGCCTACACTCCGCTGCAGGAGGCATTGCCATGAAAACAGGAACCCCCGCACCCGACTTCACGCTCCCCGATCAGGACGGGCGGCCCGTCTCCCTGTCCGATCGGAAGGGAAAATGGACCGTGCTGTACTTTTATCCCAAGGACAACACCCCGGGCTGCACGCTCGAGGGCCAGGAGTTCACCGCCCTGCTCCCGAGGTTCCAGGAGGCCGGCGCGGAGGTGTTCGGCGTCTCGCGTGACTCCGGGAAGATCCACTGCGGCTTCGCGCAGCGATACGGCCTGGCCGTGCGCCTGCTCTCGGACACCGACCACGCGGTGCACGCAGCGTTCGGAGCCTGGGGGGTGAAGAAGCGCTTCGGCATCTCTTCGGAGGGGGCGCTGCGCACCACCTTCCTGATCGGTCCCGATCTGAGGATCGCGGCAGCCTGGACCGCGGTCAAGGCCGTCGGTCATGCGCAGGAGGTGCTTCAGAGGTTGATTGAACTGAGGAAGGGCTGAACCCTGATTACTTGCGGGGGAACTTCACGTTGGACTGGGCGGCCTTGAGGATCGAGCGGTAGACCTTGCCCGGGCTCATGGAGATGCCGGAGAGGCCGCACAGGTGCAGGCGCTCGATGGTGTACGGATCACCGCCGTGCTCGCCGCAGATGAAGATCTCGAAGTGCGGATCGACGGCGCGGGCCTCGTCCACGAACAGGCGCACCAGGCGCTCCACCGCGGGATGCATCGAGATGAAGGGGTGGCGCTCGAAGAACTTCTCGTCGACATAGAACGGCAGGAACCGGTCGGCGTCGTCGCGGGAGATCGCCAGCGTGGTCTGGGTCAGGTCGTTGGTGCCGAAGGAGGCGAAGCCGTACTTCGGGTGGGCCTCGGCGGGCACTCCGGAGAGCCTGGCGCGCAGGGCCTCCACCATGGCCTTGCCCTGCAGGGCCGCGGCCGGGGTCTCGACCATGATGCCGAAGGCGTAGTCGACCCACTGGCCCTTCTCGGCGTGGAGCTCGGTCGCCACGGAGGTCGCCACCTTCAGCAGCTCGGTCGCCTCGCGGGGGATGATCACCAGCGGGATCTCGATCTCGGGCCTGGGGTTCTTGCCGGCGAGCTTGAGCTCGAGGGCGGCCTCAAGGACCGCGCGGATCTGGGTGCGCGGGATCTCGGGGTTGGTCAGGGCCATGCGCACCGAGCGGTGGCCCAGCATCGGGTTCTCCTCCTGGTGCATGTCGGTGTCATGCGGGAAGAACTCGTGCAGCGGGGCGTCGAGCAGGCGGATGGTCACGCCGTGGCCGTCCATGACCTCGAGGCTGTGCTTGAAGTCTTTCTTCGAAAACTCGAAGATCTTCTGCAGGGCGGCCTCGGCCTTGGCCGGGTCCTTGCCGAAGAGCACCTCCTGGATGAAGGGCAGCCGGTCGCCCAGGAACATGTGCTCGGTGCGGAACAGGCCGATGCCGCGGGCACCCTTGTCATAGGCGGGCTGCGTCTCGGCCGCCTCTGCGTTGGCCCGCACGTCCATGGCCTTGATCTCGCCGGCCCAGTCGAGGATCTTCTGGGCGGACGGGTTCAGTTCCTTGGGGACGGTGGTGGGGACGGTGCCCAGGAAGACCTCGCCGGTGGTGCCGGTGATGGTGATGAGGTCACCGCGCTTGATCGTGTGGCCGTTGGCGGTGAACTCGCCCTTGGCCTTGTCGATCGAGATCTCCGAGGCGCCGACGACCGCCGGGATGCCCCAGGCCGTGGCCATGATCGCCGCGTGGGACACCTTGGTGCCCGTGGAGGTCAGGATGCCGCGCGAGGCCTTCATGCCCTTGACGTCCTCCTGGGAGGTCATCACGGTCACCAGGATCACGGGCTCGCCGCGACCGGCAAGCTCCAGCGCGTCGTCCTGCGTGAACACGACATGACCGGCCGCGGCGCCCGGGGAGGCGGCCGAGCCCTTCGTGATCAGGGTCGCGGCCTTCCGGGCCTTGTCCTCGATCTGCGGGAACAAAAGCTCCTCGAAGCGTTCGGGGTTGACCATCATCACGGCCTGCTCCTTCGTGATGATGCCTTCCTCGTGCAGCGCCGCGGCGATGACGGATTCGGCCGTGGCCGAGCGCTTGCCGTCGCGGATCTGCAGCCAGAACAGGATCGGCTGGCCGTTGATCTCCTCGATGGTGAACTCGGTGTCCTGCATGTTCTTGAGGACCTTTTCGAGACGGTCGGCGGTGCTCTTCATCTCCTCGTAGATGGCATGGAACGCCGGATCCTCATGGTCACGGAGGGCCTCCAGCGGGAGGGAGTTGCGGATGCCGGCGACGACGTCCTCACCCTGGGCCTGGAACAGCACGGTCCCTTCGAGGTGGTCGGCGTGCTTGATGCCCGAGGACTTGTCACGGGTGAAGAACACGCCAGTGCCGCAGCGCGGGTTCTTGTTGCCGAACACCATCTGCTGGATGTTGACGGCGGTGCCGAGATCATCGCTGATGCCTTCGAGGCGGCGCGTGAACACGGCGCGCTCGTTGCCCCAGGAGCGGAAGACGGCCTCGGCGGAGCGGACGACCTGCTCCTCGGGGTCCTGCGGGAAGGCATGGCCGTACTTGTCGTACACGGCTTTGTAGCGCGC
Organism: Deltaproteobacteria bacterium HGW-Deltaproteobacteria-17; assembly: GCA_002841905.1. Lineage (GTDB taxonomy): Bacteria > Myxococcota_A > Polyangia > HGW-17 > HGW-17 > HGW-17. The sequence goes on along the minus strand of PHBF01000166.1, from coordinate 2,821 downwards.
GATCAGTTCACGCAGCTCCCCGGGTCCGAGCTCGAGATCGTTGGCGGCGTTCTTCTCTTTCTTGAAGTGATCCAGCGTCTCCTCGAACGGATCCTCGCCGTGCTCGTCCTCGATCTGGAGGACGACGTCGCCGAACATCTGCAGGAGACGGCGGTAGGAGTCCAGCCAGAAGCGGGCGGCGTCACCCACGGCCAGCTTCTCCACGATCGCGTCGTTGAGGCCGATGTTCAGGATGGTGTCCATCATGCCCGGCATGGAAAATTTGGCGCCGGAGCGGGCCGACACCAGCAGGGGGTTGGAGGGATCCCCGAACTTCTTGCCGGAGACCTTCTCCATCTCGCGGAGCCCCTCGTGGATTTCCTTCACCAGGCTGGCGGGGATGCGTCCGTTCTCGAGCCTGTTGGCATGGAAGGTGGGCAGGTTCAGCACGACCGGACAGTTCAGGTCCAGTTCGCAGGTCATCAGGTAGAGGCCGTAGCCCTTGCCGCCGAGCAGACTCTTCAGTTCATCCTTGGTTTTTCCTTCGAACTCGGGAAATTTGCGGCCTTTGGCGAAAAAGTAAGTATTTTTCCATGTGGACATTATTGGAAACTCCTTGTGGGTGGGTTTGAAAGCCAGCTGACTCGGCCTTCCCGATCGTGGGGGACCTTCAGAAGGGGCGCCGACCCAGTTCCCGGCGCCAGGAACCCGCATTATAAGTTGTTGCTTTCAAAAGGCAAGCTGACTGCAAAGAGCCCTTCGAAACGAAAAAAGCCGGCCTGATCGGGCAGGGAATGGGGGGGGCGTGGTTTTGCGAAAAACGCGCCGCGGCACCTGTGGGAGCTGTTCTTTTCAAGAGGATTCTGCTATTTTTCAGGGTCTGGATAGGAGGCACGACACGTCATGGAACAGAAGCAATTTCCCTGCCCTTCCTGCGGCGCCCAACTGGAGTACAACGCCGCCACCCAGGGGGCCAAGTGCCCCTACTGCGGGCACGAAGCGCGCATCGCCCATTCGCAGAACGAACAGGCCCAGGCCGTCAAGGAGCTGGACTTCTTCGCCGCCCTGGAGCAGGGCGAATCCTCGGCAGAGACCCAGGAGGTCGCCGAGGTCGGCTGCAACGCCTGCGGCGCCCACTTTTCACTGGATCCCAACATCACCGCCTCGGCGTGCCCGTTCTGCGGCACCCAGGTCGTCAACCAGGCCAAGACCGAGCGTCGCATCAGGCCCAAGGCGCTGCTGGCCTTCAAGGTGACCCGGGACAACGCGATCGAGTACTGGCAGAAGTGGCTGCACGGCCTGTGGTTCGCGCCCAACAACCTCAAGCGCGTGGTGCGCCATGCGGACCAGCTCAACGGCATGTACCTGCCGCACTGGACCTACGACTGCAACACGGTCGCGCATTATCGCGGCGAGCGCGGCGAGGATTATTACGAGAAGGACTCCAACGGGAACCGTGTGAAGCGCACCCGCTGGTATCCGGCCTCCGGCACCGTCCACGACTCCTTCGACGACATCCTGGTGCTGGCCTCGGAGTCGATCCCGAAGCGCCTGTCGGATCAGGTGCCCCCCTGGGATCTCGAGAACCTGGCGCCGTATGCCGACGCCTACCTCAGCGGTTTCCGGGCCGAGGCCTACCAGATCGGGCTCAAGGACGGCTTCGCCACGGCCCAGCAGGTCATCGACCGGGCCGTCGACAAGTCCATCCGCCGGGACATCGGCGGCGACCACCAGCGTGTGCACTGGGTCGAGACCGAGTACCACGACATCACGTTCAAGCACATCCTGCTGCCGCTCTGGATTTCGGCATACCGCTACAACGAGAAGGCCTATCGCTTCCTCGTCAACGGCTCCACCGGCAAGGTCGCCGGAGAGCGGCCCTATTCCTGGGTGAAGATCACCCTGCTGGTCCTGTTCCTGCTCGCGGTCGCCGGGGGCATCGCCTTCGCGGCCACGCGCTGATCCCCTGCAGACTTTTAACGAGAAATTGAACCTTCAAGTCAATCGAGAGGGGATTCGACAGGGGGGCCTTTCCGAGCCCCGGCTATTTCTGTTGTTCCATGCTGCGCTCCATCACGTCGCGCAGACGCTGGCCCATCAATCCCAGGGGGAGCTCCCAGTCCTCCGAGAGCAGGTTGAAGAAGCACCACTGCATGTCATCGGGCAGATGGCTCATGCGCCAGGCGAAGTCGTACAGCCGCAGGTTGGACATGACGGGGCGTTGCGCGGTGTCGGCGACGGGCTGGGGTTCCCACAGGGCGAACGACGGGTCGTAGACGATGGTCAGGTCCGTCTGGTGAGGACCCGTCAACGCGACGGCCTGCACGAACATCCGGTAGTCGTCCGAGTTCACCAGGAGGTTGAGCTCGTTCACGTACCGGCTCACGTCACGGAGCTTCCCGCCTTCCCCTTCGGTGAGGGGCCGGCATCCGGTGTAGTTCTCGTAGAGTTGGCCCGGATCCAGCTGCCAGGGTTCATTGCAGCGAAGGCCCCATTGCCAGCACCGGAACGGCCCGTAGCCTCCCAGCTCCTCGGCCCCGGGGTTGAAGAGGTCCGGGGTGGTGGGGGTGCAGTCATCCTCGTCGGTCATGAACACGATGTGGCGGGCGACGGCATCGCCATTGGGGGCCGTTTCATTATCGGCGGCAAAAATGCCGCGCGGCGAGATGAAGCGCGCACCCCAGACCATCCCGATATCGTGATAGGTCTGACCAGTGGGAACGAGGCTGTTGACGTAGGTCTGAAGATCACCGCGGGTGATTTCGGCCAGTCTGCGCGCCGGAGCAGGGCAGGTATAGCCGGGACGCGCCTGATTACCCGTTTGCGCAAGCCAGCCTAGCAT
>PHBF01000165.1 GCA_002841905.1 Deltaproteobacteria bacterium HGW-Deltaproteobacteria-17 | reverse complement strand
TTCTCCTTGACGGCCTGCTTGCGTTCCAGGGTCTCCAGCGAGGTCCGGTTCGACTCCAGCTTGCGCTCGGTCTCCTTCAGTTGCTTCTCGCGTTGCGTCAACTGGCCGGTCAACTGGCTCAGGCGCCGCTTCTCCGCGGCGGTCTGGCGGGAGATGCCCTCGAGGCGCGCGGTCAGTTCACGCAGCTGGCCGCGGGTCTCGTCCCGGGCCTGCGAAATCTGGATCAACTCCTGCGAGGCCGCATCATACTGGGTGCGGGCCTCCTCGAGCTCGGACTTGGCGCGGGCCACGCGCGTGCCCAGCGTCTTGATCTCGGCCTCACCGTCCCGGGCGGCCTTCTCCCAGCGGGCGGCCTGCTTCTCGAGCCGGGCGATCTCCTGCTCACGCTGCTGCTGGCGTTCCTTGAGGCGCGCGAGCTCGCGGCGCTGGCCGTCACGCTCCAACTGGGTCTTGCGGGATTCCTCCTGGGCCAGCAGTTTCTGGTGCTCGGAGCGGGCGGACTTCAGTTGGGCGAGGCTCTCCTGCTCCCGGGTCTTGTTGACCTTGATCATGGAGAGTTCGTCCTTCTCGCGGGTCAGCAGCGACTCGATGCTGCGGCGGTGCTTCTCGATCACGCTGGCCTTCTCCTGCTCTTCAGCGGCCAGGCGGGCGGCCTTCTTCTGGAGCTCCTCGGACTTCTTCCGGGCTGCTTCCAGGGAGGCCTGCAACTGCCGTTCGCGTTCGATGGCCTCATGCAGTTGATTCCGACGGGTCGTCAGTTCCCCGGTCTCCTTCTGGAGCTGGGCCTTCTGGGACTGCAGTTCGCGGGCCTGGTTCCGCAGGTCCGTGATCTCGGCGGTCAGACGCCTGTTTTCCAGTTCGGCGTTGGTGCGCAGCGTCTTGAGCTTCTGCTCCTCCTCGGTCAACTGGCGCAGGATCTCGGCCCGGCGGGCCTCCATCGTCTGCACCTGGGACTGGGTGCTCTTCAGCCGCTGCTCCGAGACGTTCAGGCTCTTCTCGAGCTGGGCGAGGCGCTCACCGGCTTCGCGGGTCAACTTCCGCCCGTTCTGGGACTCGGTGCGCGAGAGCTTCCGCAACTGGTCGATCTCTGCCTTGGCGGTCTCGATCTCCCGCTCGATCTGCTTGCGGCGGGCCATCTCGTCCTTCAGTTCAAGATTCGTCTTCTCCAGTTCGATCCGGCTCTTCTCGCGCTGGGCTTCCATGGTGCGCGTCAGGGTCTGGATCTCCGACAGGCGCGCCCTGGCCTTCTCCTCGTTTTCGCGGGCGGCCACGAGCTGGCCCTGGAGGGTCTTCATCTCGGCCGCGATCGCGTCACGGGACTCGGTCAACTGCTTCAACTGGCGGCGGGCTTCCTGCTGTTCCCTGGAGAGCGAGTCCTTGGTCCGGCCTGATTCGTTCAGAACCGTCCGTTGCTTCTGGCTCTCCTGCTGGAGCTTTTCGCTCTCCCGTCGGAGCAGGTCGGCGGCGGCCTGGGCGTCCTGGATCCGCTTCTCCATCTCCGCGGCCTGCTTCTTCAACTGTTCCAGACGGTTGGAGGCCTCTTCGGTGGAGGGTGGCGGGGCCTGTTCCGGCGTCAGGATCAACTCGACCGTGAGACCGCGGTTGACGACCTTGTAGGCCGCCTTGCGCGCCAGGAACACGGTGACGCGTCCCTTGGTCTGTCCCGTCTTCCCATGGTTGGAGAGGGCCACCGAGGACACGGTCCAGTCGTCGACCTCGATGGGCGTGGCCGTGTCTTCGAACCAGGTGGAGGCGAGCTCCACGACGATCTGGGGAGGCGAGCTCACCGCGAAGGCCGTGAAATTCACCGAGACGGTGCCCGGGATCGACAGGACGGTCTTGCCGTTGGCCTTCTCTACGCGGATCTGCCGGACCTTGTTGACGTTCTGCCCCCAGGCTCCGCCGGGAATACACCAGGCTCCCAGGACGGCTGCAATGAGAAAAATTCGATGGATGGGATGGCGGCTGTTCATGGTCCGACCTCCTTCGGCTTGTTCTTACCGTACATGCGTACGCGGATCCCGCGCTGATCGGCGCGGAGCTTGTCATACTGGACCTGGTAGGGACCCGAGGAACGGGTCAGCGAAAACTCGGCGATCTTGGGAGCTTCGCCCTGCGTCTGACCGGGGACCTCCACGAGGACCTTGTCATGCGTGATCTCCTTGACCAGCGCGTTGGAACGGCTGATGCGATCTTCCTTCATCACGATGGTCGGCTGACCGGAAGGATCCGTGAACAGGGCCTTTTCGCGGCCCGCCGACCAGATGATCCCGGAGAGCGTCAACTGGTTCAGTTGGAAGTTCTCCAACAGGATCACCACGGTGTTCTCCGGGTTTGCAGGATCGGTCGTGGGGGCTTCGACCTCCTTGGCGGCCAGGAGTCCGTACAGGTCCATGAAGGGATCCCTTTGTTCCTTGCCGTGCTCGACGAAGACCTCCGGAGGCAGGGTCCGCGCGTTCTCGTTGAACGGCGGAATCGCCAGGTTTTCGTCGGCGAAGTTGTGCAAGGGAACGGCGCTCTTGGCCTTTTTGCCCGCGGCCGTGCGCGGTCCCTTGGGGGGGGGAGGGGGTGTCTGGCCCGCGGGGGTGCCGGCTGCGGGCTGCTGACCGTCGGGTGCCTTGTCTCCGGCACCGTCGCCACCACCGCCGCAGCTCATGGATGCGGCCGCACACACAATTACTGACCATAAAAAGAGCGTTTTCATGGTGTTCCCTTTCATGGACCGGCCGGAGTTTCGGGGCCCATGGTCATGCGATCGGCCCCGGCCTTGAGAAGGTCGGGTTTCATGTTGTTCGACGCCGGCGTAGCCGGAATGAATGAAGGTGAATAATAGATGCGCGCGGTGAACTCGGCCTCCAAAAGGTGCTTGTCCGGTGACCCCTGCGGGTTGGAGCGCAGCTTCATCACCACGTCACCGACGTCCATCAGACGATTCATCTGGAACATCTTGTACAGGAACCGGCAGATCGAATGGAAGCGCCCCTGGACGATCAATTTGATGGGGCGCACCACCACGGAGTCGAAGGATTCGGTGTCGTCCTCCTGAGGGATGATCGAGGAGATCCGGATGTCGTCGGCCATCTGATCGAGCTCCCCGACGAGCTCCGAGAGATCCACGGAGACGGGGATGCGCTTGGTCAGTTCGCTGCTCTTCTGCTCCATCTCGTCCATCTCTTCCTTGGCCTTTTTCGCGTTGACCAGGTTGCGCTGGGCCTCCTGGATCGCGTATTCGCCGTATTCGGCGTTCTTTCGGGACTTTTCGATGTCGTTTTTGGCGATGGCATATATATTCATATAATAGTACGCGACAATTGCTCCTGACACAAAGATTGTCAGGAGAAATTTATGCGTGAATGGTGCCTTGGCCATCCAGTTGTAGATGCGTTCCATGAGATCACCTTCGTCGTTTCGCGTCCTAGTACACCATCACGGCCTTGATCTTGAATGTGACCATGGTCGATTCGGGTGTGTCCTTCTTCTGGTTGTTCTGTCCGGTGGTCATGACCTTGGCTTCCAGGATCTCGGGATTGCGGAAGTACGCCGAGACCCTCATGCGCCGCGCCAGTTCGGACACATCGTAATGGCTGCGCGCGACGCCCTCGAGCGTCAGGAACCGGTCCTTCTCGTTGAGCGTCGTGAAAAAGATCGGGGACGGATCCCAGTTGGTGTCCAGATCCGTCCTGTTCTCCGGTCCGGTGACCGTAGGAAGCTGGCCAACGCTCACGATCCGGGCCAGCTCCAGCAGCACGAAGACCGGGTTGGAGCGCACCTTCTCGATGCGACCGACGGTGTTCACGCGCTTCAGGTATTCGGCCTGGAGCTTCTGTTTTTCGGCCTCGGGGAGTACTTTGAACTGGCTCAACTGCGCCTGGAGCTCGGCGATTTTCCGGTTGTTCTCCTGGATGATCCCGCGGTTCTTCGCGATGCTGGAGGTGTCCAGCACGAATTTGTAATGGTAGAAAAGCCCGCCGCCGGTGGCCAGCCAGGCCAGCAGGATCAGGAACAGAGCCTGCTGTCCCCGGGCTTCCTTCGGGGAAATCTTCTGTGGAATCAAGTTGATGCGCAACATGGACCATTCTCCTTGAGAACTTCAGGGTTCGGTGCGCCCTGTCAGGCCCTCTTGTCACCCGGTTTCCGCAGGGCCAGCCCCAGCGCGACCGAGGCGGTGGCCGCCTGGGATTGAAGCAGGGGCATGTCAAACATGGTCGGATCCACCACCACGCCTCCGGTGAAGCCGTCGAACACGGTCACGCTGTTCTTGGAACGGCGCTCGACGGCCTGGATCAGCGGCTTCATGATCGAACCGCCGCCGGTGGCCACGACACGCGTCGAGTTGGTCGCCGGCGCCGAGCTCAGGAAGAAGTCGATGGAGCGCTGGAGCTCACCGGCCATCACGTCACAGACGCGCGTGATGATGGACATGATGTTGGGATCGCCGGACAGGCCGGTGGCGGCCTCGCGCTTGCGGTTCTCCGCCTCGTCGAAGGCGATCTGCAGGGTGCGCTGGATCTCGCCGGTGATCGTCTGTCCACCGATGCCGATGTCGCGGGTGAAGGTCGTCACGCCGCCGATCACGATGTTCAGCGAGGTCGAGACGGCACCGATGTTGAGCATCACCACCGTCTCGCTGGGCGAGAATCCCACGAGTCTTTCATAGAGGTTCTGCACCGCGAAGGCGGAGACATCGAGCACCACGGGGTTGAGCCGGGCCTCGCGGACGATGTCGAGGTAGTCCTGCACGACCTCCTTCTTGGCCGCCACGAGCAGGATCTCCATCTGTCCCTCGGTGTTCTTCGGTACCACGATGTCATAGTCCACCTCCACCTCCTCGCGGGCGAAGGGGATGTGGTGGGACATCTCCAGGTTCAGTTCTTCGGCCAGCTCGGCGCGGGACATCACGGGCATGGCGATCTTCTTCACGATCACCGAGCGCCCGGAGATGGCCAGCGCCACCTCCTTCCTCTTGATGCCGAGCCTGGAGAACAGGGCCTCAATGGCTTCGAGCACCGCCACCTGGTTCATGATGGCGCCGTCGACGATGGTCTCCGGCGGCAGCGGATTGATGCCGAAGTTGGCCAGAACCAGACCTTTGCGGGACTCTTCGAGTTGCACTACCTTGACCGATGAGGAGCCGATGTCGAGGCCGATACAGTTTTTCGCCATGATCTTGTCATCCTTCGGTCCATGTGACAGATGGACCTACTTAGGACCCTTTATACCACACGGTGGTACATGTGGTCAATTTTCCGCACAAAAAAAGTCACCGGGAGATTCCTTTCTCGGTTTCTTTTATTTGATATATCTTCATTTTATATTGCAACGCCCTCTCACTAATCTCAAGAAGTTGTGATGCGGCGAACTTCTTTCCACCAGTTATATTTAAAGCCTTGGTTATCAATAATTTTTCTATGTCCCTTGTGGCCTGTTTGATCGACAGGGTCTCCGAGGTGACCTCTTCGAGCAGGGAGATCGCAGTTCCGGCCGGTGCCCCGGGCAGATCTTCCGGCTGGACTTCGCGATGTTCACCCAGGATCGTCACCCGCTCCATCCAGTTCTCGAGCTCGCGGACGTTGCCGGGCCAGGGATGTTGGGTCAGTCGTGCGGCGGCGGCCGCGGACAGGACCTTCTCCTCGACGCCGTGGCGTCGGGCGGAGCGGGCGAGAAAATGCCGCCCCAGCAGCAGGAGATCTTCCGGACGATCCCGCAGCGGCGGGAGATGGATCGGCACGACGTTGAGGCGATAGAACAGATCTTCCCGGAACGTGCCGGCTGCGACCGCCGACGGCAGGTCGCGCGCGGTGGCGGCCATCCAGCGGACCACGGCCCGGGTCTCCTGACCGGAGCCGAGCGGGCGGAAGACACCCTCCTGGATGACGCGCAGGAGCTTGACCTGGAGGGCCAGCGGGAGCTCCCCGACCTCGTCGAGGAAGAGCGTGCCCTGATGCGCCTGGGCCAGCAGTCCCGTGCGGTTCTCTGTGGCCCCGGTGTAGGCGCCCCTCACCACGCCGAACAACTCGCTCTCGAGCAGGTTCTCCGGGATCGCTCCGCAGTTCACCGCGACGAAGGGGCCGGGATCGGGCCGCAAGCCATGGATCAGGCGGGCCACGACCTCTTTGCCGGTGCCGCTCTCTCCCGTGATCAGCACCGTCGACTGGAACGAGGCGATCTTCTGCACCTTCTGCAGCACCTGCTGGATCGAAGGAGACACGCCGATGAGCATGCCGTCGGGATCGCGACCCGTCAGGCGGGACTTGAGGGTCCGGTTCTCCTCGATCAACGCGAAGCGCTCCTCGGCCTTGCCGACGGTGTGGAGCAGCACATCCTTGCCGAAGGGTTTGGAGAGGAAGTGATAGGCGCCCGCCTGGAGGGCGGCCACCGCCATCTCGATCGAACCGTAAGCCGACATCACGATCACCGTGCGCTCCGGCGAGGCCTGCATCAGTTCGGACAGCAGTTGCATGCCGTCCTTCTTCGGGAGCCGGACGTCGGTCAGGATCAACTGGAGCCGGGGGTCGGCCAGGGCCAGGGCCAGGGCCTGATCCCCGTCGGTCGCG
>PHBF01000164.1 GCA_002841905.1 Deltaproteobacteria bacterium HGW-Deltaproteobacteria-17 | reverse complement strand
GTCCGTGTCCGGATTGCCGCAGCCGCACTGGCCGGCGGCGGTCTTCAGCGCATCAGCCGGGCAGCCGTCGATGCAGTCCGCCGTGCCGTCGAGATCCGTGTCCGTGTCCGGGATGCCGCAGCCGCACACACCCCCCGAAGTCTTGAATGGGTCAGCCGGACAACCGTCGCAGACGTCACCCACGCCGTCCCCGTCGCCGTCGGCCTGGGACGCGTTGGCGTCATCGACGCAGTTGTCGCAGACGTCGCCCAAGCCGTCACTGTCCGTGTCGGTCTGCAGCGGGTTGATCACGCCGGGGCAGTTGTCGCAGGCGTTGCCTGCGCCGTCGCCGTCGCCGTCGGCCTGCAGCGGGTTGGCCACGCCGGCGCAGTTGTCACAGACGTCGCCCAGGCCGTCACTGTCGGTGTCGGTCTGCGAGGCATTGGAGACTGCGGCGCAGTTGTCACAGACGTCGCCCACGCCGTCGCTGTCGCCGTCGGCCTGGGACGCGTTGGAAACCAAGGCGCAGTTGTCGCACACGTCGCCCAGACCGTCGCTGTCGGCATCTTCCTGCAGCGGGTTGGCATCCAAATCGCAGTTGTCACAGACATCCCCGAGGCCGTCGAGGTCCGTGTCCGTCTGCAGGGGGTTGGCGATCGTCGCGCAGTTGTCGCAGACGTCGCCGTAGCCATCGCTGTCGGTGTCGAGTTGATCCGCGTTGACGACCGAAGGACAGTTGTCGCAGGCATCACCGAACGCATCCGCGTCGGAGTTGGCCTGGGTCGGATTCGCGATCAGCGGGCAGTTGTCAGCAGAGTCAATGACGCCATCACCGTCGGTGTCGACGGAAACTGCGAAGGGTGTATGTGAAGCGAGCGTCTGAAAATCGGTTGTAATATTGTTTCGGTCGATGTTGGCAGGGATGCGTTGTCGAGTGCTGCCAGCGGGCGTGACCACACCAGCGGTCATACCTGGCCATGCTTCACCCCAGTTGACCACGTCAATCACCGTGTCATGGGGGTCAAGCAGGTATACGCCATCTGTGTTGCCCAAATCCCAGGTTCCTGTAGCCCAGTTCGCATAACCTGTGGTCACGGGAATTCCAGTACGGGTACCAAGGGCGTTGCAGTAGGTTGGGTCTACGCCATAGGCTGTAAAAAAATTCTGTGCATTGGAAGCCCACACCGCGATGGCCTTGGAGTTGATTGTCCCCGAAGGAAAAAGGCGCGCACCTTCCCCGCCACCAATTGTTTCCTCATCACTTATTTTGTAGTTTGCAAACCCGATCGAAACGGGACTTGTATTATATAACTCAACCCACTCGTCTGCTGTCAGCGTGCTCGTGGGATGACTCATCACCTCGCTTATCAGAATCGGGCTGTAGACTTCGCCGGTGGTCTGGTTGAAGAACACCTGGAAGTGGTAGTTGACGACGGCATCGCTGAGCTCGACCCAGGAGCCGCGGGTGTCGCCCGGGTTCGGGTCGCCGTAGGTGGTGACCGCGTCGAAAGCGTCTGAAGTGCCGCTGATGTCCCACGTCTCGTCCGCCGTGTTGGCGCGGAAGGTGGCCACCGTGAACTTCAGGCCATAGGCGGGGGGACCGGAGAGCCCCAGGGCCGTCCAGGGCACTGCGATCTCGATCAGGTCGTTGGTGTCGCTGATGATGGCGTTGCCCGCCGTGCTCGAGGCCCACGAGGCGTCCCAGATCTTGGGGGCCGCCTCGCCGGAGAGCGCGGAGCCGAAGCTGGTCATGATCAGGTAGTCCCAGGCGGCCGCGGCGTCGACCTGGGTGTCGGAGTTGCCGCCCAGCCAGGTCTGGCCGCCGGTGCCCGTGGTGCGCACGGCGATCTGGAGCTGGGTGACGCCGTCACCGAAGGTCTGCGTGATGTCGGAGAACCGGGCCAGGAAGTAGACGTTCGTGGCGTCGCCGGTCACGCGGAAGCGGGTCAGGTCGACGTTGCCGTTGGCCCCCAGGTCGGTGCGGTGATCACCGGCCAGGTCGTTCCACACGTACTGGCCCTGGGAGGAGGCGTTGCGCACGAGGTGGCCGAGGTTGGCGAACGAGGTCGGGAGGGCCCAGTCCCACTCGGTCGAGGCGCCATCCATGGTCACGGAATGGGCCTGGACCGGGGCAGGCGTCAGCCACATCCAGCCGGCAATCAGGGCAAACAGCAAAGTTGATATCTTTTTCATAAGAACTTCCTCCGGAAAACGTACCTGCAACAGAGTAGCAGCACCCCTGCATTTTTCAATGAGTTATTGATATGGGGGCGGAAAAACCCCCCGCGTCGTCCTCCGCAGGACGGATCAATCCACGGGGGCGACGCCGGTGACCCAGCGGCGGTAGGAGACGAAGACCTCGGAGATGGTCCCCGGCGTGAAGCTCTGGCCATAGAACACGACGCTGTTGGTGGAGGCGTGGTAGTCGAAGCCGTTGACCCGGGAGCGCCACAGGGGCCCGCTGTCCAGGGAGGCCGCGATGCTCACCGAGATCGGGAAGTGCATCAGCGTCAGCGGGGAGGCCTCGGCCACGATGCTGTCGAGGATCAGATCCATGGTCATGCCCATGTCGGCCGCGCAGACCGAGCCGATGAGCCCGCCGGTGGCCATGGCCAGCTCATAGTACCCCATGCCGGGCTCTGCCGCCGTGCCGCCGCCGGTGCCCAGGCAGCTCTCGGGATAGCCGATGATGGCGTGGGCGACGCCGCCGGGCCCCTCCCCGGCCTGCCGCTGCAGCAGGGCGGTGCGCAGCGTCGAGAAGGAACGCGAGGGGGTGGTCTCGAGGCAGGAGATCACGCCCGGATCGTTGTAGCCGCCGGAGCAGCCCTCGACCTCGGCCTCCTCGTCGTCCTCGTCGGTCATGAAGATGAAGACCAGCAGGGCGTCGTTGCGGATGTCCTTGGTGGCGTCGCCGGTCTGGAGGTGGTTCTCCAGGGCCTGGCGGGCCTGGTTCAGGCCGTTCTCCACGGATCCGTCCTCCACCAGCGCCCCGTGGGGAGCATAGGCGCACGAGGAGAACGAAGTGTCCTGGCCCGGCAGCAGGAAGCGGTCGCCGCTGGCGTCCTGGCCGGTGCAGAACGTGCCGTCATTGTCGATGTTCATGTCCACGACGCCCATGCGGAAGTCCAGACCGGCGGCCTGGGCGTGCTGGAAGAAGTACAGGGCGTTGTCACGCACGGAGTTGCGCTCCTCGCCCATGGAGCCGCTCTCGTCGATGACCCAGATGATGTCGGCCTTGAGCGTGGGCGAGAAGTAGTAGCCCTCGCACTCGTCCTCGAAGGAGGCGGTGAACTCCGCGATGCCGCTGCCGTTGGACAGGTCGTCGACGAGGAACCCCGTCTGGCGGGCGTTGTCCAGGTATTGGTCCCAGACGGCGACGGCGCCCTGGAAGAACAGGAAGTCCCGGGCGTCGGCCGGCGTCGGGTGCCGCTTGAGGACCAGGAACCGCAGCAGGAAACGGGAGCCCGAGGCGCCGATGGCCGCGCCGGGGTCGTTCACGTCGGCCTCGGTCACGTTCAGCAGCGCGGCCAGCACCATCTGGCGGGCCTGGCGCACGTCCATGGGGGCCGCCGTGACCAGCTCGACGGAGATGTCGATGACCACCGGGAACTGGTCGTGGCTGAGCTTGCGCACGCCCGAAGAGCGCACCACCGAACCGGCGGCGAAGCGGGTGGTCAGGCGGGCGACCAGCTGGTTGACCTCGTCCTCGAGGTCACCGAAGGACGGCGTGTGGGCCGAGAAGCCCGCCACCTGGCCGGGCTCCCATGCCAGGTCGATGAACTTCGCGCCCGAATCCTGCGCGTTGGAGATGCCCGCCTCGAGAACCGTGGCCTGCTGCTCGGTGGCGACCTTGTAGAAGCCCGACGAGCTGGTCACGAACTGCACGGGCTTGCGACCGAACGAGCTGGATTCGCTCTGGGGCAGGCAGATGCGCGAGCCCTCCTGGCCATCGGGGGTGCCGTCGCCGTCGGTGTCGGCCTTCGTTCGGCTGGTCTCGCCCATGGAGCACTCGATGTTGAAGGAGAGCACGCACTGGCCGTCGATGCAGGTCTGGGAGGCGTGGCACTCGTTGCCCAGGGGGCAGGTGGTGCCGCAGTGACCGATCCGGCCGTCGCCGTCCCGGTCCTCCTCGCCGTCGAGCATGCCGTCGTTGTCGCTGTCGGTGTCGAGGTAGTCGGGCGTCCCGTCGAAGTCGGAGTCGTTGGGGAACGCCGGGGACGGCCCGGCCTCGATCGCGTCGGACACGCCGTCGTTGTCGCTGTCGGGGTCGGCGAAGTCGGGCACGCCGTCGTTGTCGCTGTCCCGGGCCGGCTCGGTGCAGCCCTCGACGCGGTTGGGGATGCCGTCGCCGTCGCTGTCCCCGTCGGGATCCGTGCAGGAGGGGATGTTGTTGGTGTTGTTTGCTGCCTGCTTATTGTCAGGAGAGCAACCGGCCATCAGCCCCCACACACCCAGGAGGCATACTACATAAAATAATTTCTTCTGCATGGTGAACTCCCTCGCGGTGGCGCGCCGAAAAACTATCCCCCACTTGGGCCGGCAATGCAAGTCCGATGGTGGTCCATGGCACCAAAAAAGGGGCCCGGCGACTGGAAATCAGCTTGACGCAACGAGTAAACACGCTCACACTGCTGCAACGAAAGGGCGCACCACGTGAGTTCTGTCGATCCGAAAATCACCGAAAGCGAGACCGCCTTCTTTCGCAGCCTTGCCACGACCTACTTCGCCGACGCCGACACCCTGGTGGAGTGTTCGATCTGCAAGGAGGCCGTGCCCCTTTGGGAAGGTCTGTTCGTGATGTACCGCTTCGTCGGGGAAATCGCGCACTTCGCGTGTCCCTACGAGGCGTTCCGAGCCAGCTCGTGCAACAACGGGTTCAACCCGCACTTCGACTACGACCACTTCTGCGCCGAGCTGGAAGAGAAGATCAACACGACCGTCCTGACGGAAGGTCAGGCCATCGGGGGCGAACTGGAAGATGAGAGCCCCACCGCCGGAGAATAGTCACTTTTGTGCAGTTTCAGCTTGAAATCCAGATTGGTCCGATCTAGTTTGGGTCAGCTTCGGGGCGTAGCGCAGCCTGGTAGCGCGTTCGGTTCGGGACCGAAAGGCCGGAGGTTCAAACCCTCTCGCCCCGACAACATGAAGAAGATGAATCAAGAGTCCTTCACCAAAATGCAACTGTGTCCAGGGAAGTCCGGCTACGGGGTCATGCGATGAACATTCTGATCGTCGACGATGAACGGGACATCTGTGATTTCCTCTCCGATTTCCTTCGTCAGGAGGGCCACGAGGTCAACACCCTGTGTGATCCGACCAAGGCCCTCGACGACATCAAGCACAACGCCTACCATCTGATCATCCTCGACATCATGATGCCCAAGTTGTCCGGCATGGACCTGCTCGGGCAGATCCGCACCTTCGACGAGGACGTCTCCATCGTCATCCTGACGGGCTACCCGTCGGTGGAGACCGCGGCCGACTCCATCGGCTACGGCGTGAGCGCCTATCTAAAAAAGCCCTTCTCCATCGACGATCTGCGCACCATCCTTTTCAAGATCGCCCAGAAGAAGGGGCTGCTCCTGGAAAAGGAAGGCGAACTGCACCGGATCATCGGGGACAGCATCCGGCGCAACCGCAAGTCCAAGGGGCTCACCCTCAAGCAGCTCGCGCGCCGCACCCAGTTGTCCATCAGCCTGCTCTCCCAGATCGAGCGCGGCGAGAGCTCGCCGTCGATCTCCTCGCTCTACAAGATCGCCATCGCCCTCTCCATGAAAATGGCGCAGTTGTTCGGCGATTTTTAATTATTTCTTGCCACATTCAGGGGATTCCGGTATGCCTCGGGCATGCGCACCCTTCTTTTCCTTGCCGTCATGATGATCGCCTCCCTGGCCGCCTGCACCCGGGGCGACGGGAAGCCCGACTCCACTCCGGAAGCCAGCTCCATGGCCCTCGGGGGAGGGAACTTCCTGGACCTGCCCCCGGTGGACCGGTCCTGCAACCGGGACCAGGACTGCGTCTTCGGCGCGGCGGCCCGGCGCGAGGGCGACTCCTGCTGCCTGGGCTGCCCGTCCACGCCCGTCGCCGTCTCCTGGCACCGGCTGCTCCTCGACAAATGTGAGTCCTGGAACGCCGGAAAGGACCGCCTGACCTGCACCAAGTACCAGTGCCGCGAACGGCTGCCGGTGGCCTGCATCGACGGGCAATGCGTCAATAAATAAATTATAAATAATCTCTTTTACAGTCAGGGGAGCAAAAACACGCGGAAGCCGGACTTGGGATCGGGCACCCCCCAGGGACCGAGCTCGGCGCGGATCATCGCCGGCGTGATGGCCCGCAGGCCGTCATGGGTGGTGATCACGCGATCGGCGGTCATCCACTTGTCGATGCCGGGGAAGATCGTCCTGACGGCGACCGTGGAGGTCGTGGTCAGTTTGGCCGTGTCGACGACCTGGAACTCGCCCTTCGTGAAGACGTACAGGCGCGAGGCGTCCGCGGACAGGCTCAGGTGCGCCATGCCCCCGGGGATGGACCACTCTTTAATCAGCGCGCCGGTGCTCATCTTGCGGACCACGAGCTTGGCGCTCTGGTT
>PHBF01000163.1 GCA_002841905.1 Deltaproteobacteria bacterium HGW-Deltaproteobacteria-17 | reverse complement strand
CCCGCCACGCCGTTGAGGAAGGCGCCGCCCATTTCATGGGAGTCCTTGATGTCGCCTCCAAGCCCCATGGTGTCGTGGGAGACGGACATCCGCAGGGGGCCGCCGAAGCCGCCCGCCCCCAGGTAGGGACGGATGTCGCTGTCCATGAAAAACGTCTGCACGTGGCGGGCGAAGAACTGGACCTGCGATGTTCTACGCGTGGAATCGACCGGGCTGTCCATGGTCTGGCGGTACTCGATCTGGCTGGACCTCACGCCCACGGTGATGCGGTGGCTGTACTTGAACACCAGCCCGATCTCCGTGGAGAAGACCGGGGCGTTTCGACCCCAGCCGTCGTTGGTGGTGTAGGCGCCCAGCTGGGTGACCGTGTCCATGGGGATGAAGACGTAGTCGTATCCGGCCATGGGCGAGACGAAGATCCGCCAGGAGCGGGGCGGCTTCGCGGGCGGCGTCACCGGCGGCGTCACCGGCGGTGTCACTGGCGGCGTCACCAGCGGAGTCACCGGCGGAGTCACAGGGGCCTCCGGCGGCAGCTCGAACACGTGCGGTTTCTGCGCGCTGCCCCAGGCGGCGACCTCGGTCCCGGCCGCGTCCAGCGCGACCAGGTGATAGGCGAACTTCACGAACTTCAGGGACGTCCCCGGCACCACCGTGACCCAGCGCCGGGTGCCCATCTTCTCCAGCGCCTCCTCTTTGGTGGCGCCGTCGTTGATCCGGTACGACAGCACGACCTTCGCCACGTTGAGCCCGTCCTGCACGCGACATACGAACACCAGCGGCTTGCCGGCCTCGACTCTGGCCTGGGGCTCGTGCTCGAGGGGCACCTTCGGGTTCTCGGGGGACTCCGGCGCGATGCCGTGGCCCTCCTCGAGCTGGCGGATGCGCAGCTGCTTCTCCTTCTCGGCCTGCACCGCGGAAAAGTACGCCGACAGCGTCTTCTGGAAGAACTCCATCAGGCTGGCGGTCTCGTACTTCTTGGGCAGCGCGGACTCGGGCCGCAGCCGGAACATCATGGTGAAGGCGTCCCCGGCGTATTGCAGGTTGCTGAGGTTGAAGTGCACGATGCCCGCATACAGCAGCAGGTTCAGACCCGCGTCCTGGGACATGCACAACTTGCGCTGGGCGGCGGTGGCACCGTCGAGCTTCTTGAGGGTTTCGTCGATCAGGGTCCGCGCCGCGAGCCAGTTCTTTCCGTCCATCATCTTCTCAGCCTTGACCAGGGCCTCCTGCTGCCCCTTGACCACCACCGGCGGGCAGGTCTTGTCATCCACGACCGCCGGCTCCACGGGCACGGTCACCACCGTCACGCGATCCTTGAGGTCCTTGATCTCGGCCAGCCGCTTGCGAATCTCGGGTTTGAGGCTCTCGGCCTCGGTGCTGTCGTACACCAAAATCATCTCGTAGGCCTCGCGGGCCCGGGAGTAGACCTCCATGCCGTCATACGCCTTGGCGAGCTTGTAGCGCGCGGTCAGGCTGTACGGCACGAACTTGAGCACGCACTCGAAGCTCTCGGCGGCCTTCACGTAGTCGAGCTTGTCATGGTACATGCCGCCCATCTGGAAGTACCGCCGGGCGATCTCGGTGTTCTTCTCGTCGTTGTCGGTGACGCTGGGGCAGTGCAGCTTCTCGGCACGGGCCGGCGCGGCCCACAGCAGGAGGACCAGTGGGAGCAGGACGCTGCGGCGCAGGATCGACCGCTCTGTTCGGGGGTGTTTCATGGGTGTCTTCACAGGCAGACTCCGATCTGAACGGAGAGGTTGTTGCATTCGCCGTCGAGGCAGGAATGATCGTCATCGCACAAAAAACGACAATTGCCTTCCCAACAGATCAATCCGGGCGCACACTCATTAAAGGATTCCCCCGTGCAGGTCCCCGTGCCGCTGCCGGAATACAGGCAGGCAAGGTGCACCTCCATGTACTGATAATCCACGACTATGTAGCAACTGTCGTCCTCGCCCGGGCAGCCTATGCCGTTGAAGATGTCGCAGCCGATGTCCACCAGCGGACAGGTCCCCCATTCATCCACCAACCAATACTTCTTGTCGCAGGGCAGCTCCAACGCGCAGCCCCCAGCGTCCACCGAGCACATCCGCTGACAGATCGAGTCGAGGCAGACGTGCTGCGGCAGGCACTCGTCGGACGTCAGGCAGGTGCCGCCCAGGGAGCCCTCCTGGGAGACCGCACAGAAGAGGGTGCTGGCGTTCGGTTCGTAGAAGCAGGTCTGGTCGGACTCGCAGCCCGCGCTGCCACCGGTCAGCGGATCGCAGAGGAGGTTGTTGTTGTTGACGTTGTTGACCGTCCCGGTACAGGACGTCAGGTCCCAGGTGCACGAGTCCGGCAGGCAGGTGGCGCTCCCCCCTGCGTAGCCCGCGTCGCGGCAGGCCGCGGCCGCGTCGTCGGCGTCGTACTGATCCAGCTCGCACGCCTCGGTGGGCTCCCAGTCCCCGTTGCCGCAGACGGCGAACTGGGCGGAGGACTTGCAGCCGGACCACGACAGTGCAAGCAGGGACACGAGCAGGAAGAACGAAGACAAGGGTCGCATGGCTGTTACCTCGGTGATGGCGCCTATTCTAGTTGGGCGCCGACCCGTTTGCCAGCGGAAAAACAACGCATCTTGTCAACCCTGCCCGATGGGAATACACTCGGTTCAGACTTCGATTTCATTCGGTTTTTCGATGAGAATGGCGGTGCGCATGAACGGACACGACCCCTCCTCCCCCCCGCCGCCGTCCGTCAGGCCAGGGCCCGGTGGACCCTGCGCCGGGACGAACACCGGTGAACCCTGTGCCGGGACGAACCCCGGCGGACCCCGCTCCGGGACCGGGACCCTCATCTATGGCGGCATCGAGACCGCCGGGACCATCGACGCCTCCGCCCTCTCCGCGGGCAGGCCGGACGGACTCCCGTCCGAATCCGGCGTCCCGGCGGCCACGATCGGGGTGCCGGCCGGCACGCAAGGCATATCGGCCGGTTCGCAAGGCATCCCGGACGCCGACCCCGCGCCACCGGCCCTGGATCCGCGCTACGTCGTCCAGCGCGAGCTCGGGCGCGGCGGCATGGGACGCGTGCTGCTGGTCTTCGACGACCGCATCAAGCGCAGCGTGGCCCTCAAGGAGATGCTCACCGCCGACATGGCCGAGTCCGGCCGCAAGAGCGGCGCCTCCTCGCGCCTGAACCGGTTCCTGCGGGAGGTGCGGCTGTCGGGCCACCTGGAGCACCCGTCCATCGTGCCGGTCTACGACATGGACGAGAGCGGGGACCGGGCGTTCTACACCATGCGCTATCTCCAGGGGGCCAGCTTCGCCGCCGCGCTGAAGGCCTGCACCTCCCTGGAGCAGCGCCTGCGCACCCTGCCCAACTTCCGCGATGTCTGCAACGCCATCGCCTTCGCCCACAGCCGGAACGTCATCCACCGCGACCTCAAGCCCGACAACGTCATCCTGGGCGAGTACGGCGAGACCATGGTCGTGGACTGGGGGCTGGCCAAGATGCAGGGCGACAGCCATGAGGTCGACCTGCGGCTGGCCGAGGAGATCCGGCACCTGCAGGAGGACGACGACGCAGGCCGGACCCAGTTCGGCACGACCATCGGCACGCCGGCCTACATGGCCCCCGAGCAGGCCATGGGCCAGCTGGACCGCATCGACCACCAGAGCGACATCTACAGCCTGGGGGCGATGCTGTACGAGATCCTCACCGGCGCCCCGCCCTTCTCCGGCGGCCCCGTCGCCAAGGTGCTGCTGCGGGTGGTGACCGAGGCGCCGCGGCCCGTGCGCGAGCTGGTGCCGGATGCGCCGGCCGAGTTGTGCGCCATCGCCGAGAAGGCCCTGCAGAAGGACAAGCGGGACCGCTACGCGACCTGCGCGGAGTTGACCCGCGATCTGACGGCCTACCTGTCGGGGGAGAAGGTCGGCTCCTACCAGTACTCGAGCTGGGAGCTGGTCCGGCGCTTCGTGCGCCGCAACCGCGTCCTGGTGGGCGCCGCGGTGCTGGTGCTGCTGGCGCTGGCGGGCACGGCCGTCTTCATGACCCGCGCGTGGCGGCAGGAGGCCAGCGCCCACGCGGTGGCCCGCGGCGCCCGGGACCGGGAGAGCCGGGCGCTGGCGCAGGAGCAGGCAGCCCGCCAGGTCTCCGAGACCCAGAAGCAAAACGCCGAGGCCGCCCTGCAGCAGAAGCTCATCGAGGAGCGCGCGGCCAGGCACCGCCTCGCGGACGCCCACCTGGCGCGGGCCGAGCACCTCTTCAGGGAGAAGTACTACCTCGAGGCCATGGTGTACGCGGCCTCGGCGGCCCTGCATCATCCGGGAAATCCGAAAAGCCCGAACCATCACCCCGGGTTCTGCGACGGCGACGCCGACTGCGCGACGCTGACGGCCCGCGCCCACGGCTTCTTCGTGATGGCCCGGGCCAGTTCGTACTACGTCTTCGACCGGGCCATCCATGAGCCCGAGCCGATGAAACTGGAGCTGGGTCTCCCGCTGCGGCCCCAGCTGCACGCGTCCCCGGACGGACGGCTCGTCATGGCCTCGGTGCGGGAGAAGCGGATCCGGATCCGCGACCTGGCAACGGGGGCGGTGGTCCGGGACCTGACCGGCCTGCCCGAGCCGGTGCAGCAGGTGTCCTTCGACGCCTCCGGGCGCTTCGTGGTCTCCATCGACGCCGCCGGCCAGCTGCGCGTCTGGGATCTGGCCACCGGCGCGGTCGTCCGGCAGACGCCGACCGGTCTGAAGGACACCTTCTGGCTGGACCACCGTCCCGGCTCCGACGAGCTGGTCGCGGCCACCCCCGACGGCCGCCTGGCGCGCATCGACGTGCAGGAGGGCCGCGTCACCGCGTTCGGACCGGGCCGGCCGCTGAGGATCAAGAACGTCTTGATGGACCCCGCCGGCGCGCGCCTGGCCGTGACCGAGACCGAGGGCGTCGTCCACCTGCTGGACTTCGGGCGCAACGCCTGGAGCGTGCTGGACACCGGCGGGAACATTCCGGGCACCGGCGCCTTCTCCGGGTCGGGAGGACGCCTGCTGCTGCCCTTTCCGGCGGCCAACCGCGTCAGCCTGTTCGAGGCGCCCGCCTGGAGGCCCGTTTCCGGCAGGGACATGATCCACGCCGGCGGTGGATTCTTCCTCAACCAGACCACCGCCATGGACTTCCCGGCCGGGTCCTTCCTGGGGCGCTCCCCCTTCTACCGGTTCCAGCTGGTGGACGCGGAGCTCGGCGCCCTGCAGAACTTCCACTACTGGGGGCCCCTGTCCCTGATCAGCCGGGCCAAAAACGCGCTGCTGGTGCTCTCCTCGCCGTCGGACCTCCTGGTGTACCGCGCCAACCCCGCCGCCCTCGCCAGCCGGCACTCCCGCGGCGAAGGCATGGTGGGCCTGATCCGCGCGCTTGGCCCGCACACCACCGTGACCGGGACCTGGTCGGGCACCGTCCGCCTCTTCGACCCCGCCGACGGCACCTCCCGCGTGCTCGGCACCCCTGCCAAAGGCTACGTCTGGTCCGCCGCCCTGTCCCCGGACGGCCGGCTCCTGGTCACCGGTGCCCGCGACAACTCGATCCGGGCCTTCTCCCTGCCCGACGGCGTCGAGCGCGGCCGCAGGCTCCTGGACGCGCCGGTCACCTACCTGCAGTTCTCGGCCGACGGGAGGAGGCTCCACGTGGGCACCCTCACCCACCTGCTGGCCCTCGACCCCGCGACGCTGCGGACCCTGTCCGAAATCACCGGCGTGCGCGTCTTCTCCAGCGGCCCCGCCGTGGGCGCCAGCGCATCGAAGATCCTGTGGAAGCGCACCGGCGGTGACGAGGCCGATCCCGTGTTCGTCCTCCACGACCTCGACAGCGGCAAACGCAGCGAGCTGCGGCTCCCCGGCCAGAAGCTCGGCAGCGTCACCCCCGTGCTCCTCGAGGGCGACGCCGTCGTGTTCCAGGGACGAGACCACTGCCTGGGCCTGGTCCAGCTCCCGGAGACCCGCATCAGGCAGCGCTACTGCGGCTTCCACCAGACCATGGCGACTGTAGCGATGAGCCGCCGACGCAACCTCCTGCTGGCCTCGGGGGACGACCAGACGGTCCGGCTCTGGGCCCTGGATTCCGGGCGACCGCTGCTGGTGCTGCCCACGGTCTCCGGTCAGGTGGCCACCTTCGACTTCGATCAGACCCATGTCCTCTTCGAGTTCGGCATCCAGGTCCTGCGCCTTCCACTGGACTTCTCCTTCGCCGAGCTCTCGGCCGGCGACCTGATGAAGCTCGCCGAGGGCTCCTCCGGGCTCCGCCTCGACGGCACGCAACTGAAGCCTGCGCCCTGACCTGACCGGAGCGGCGCCTTGACATCGGGTGGACGGGTTGGGATATTGGGCCCCAGGAGACGACCGATGAAACATTTCTTGATGATTCTGATGCTGGCGATTTTCCCCCTGACCGCGTGCGACGACGATCCGGCCAACAACAGCCCGACCTGCGACCCGGTCTGCGAGGCCTGGGAAGAATGTCGCACCGGCGATGTCTGCGGGGTGCTCGACGGGCGCTGCAACGGGCAGGCCGACTGCGACGCCGCGGGGCTGATCTGCGACACCGGCACCCACACCTGCGAGGCCGCACCCCTATGCAACACGGAGAAGACCCCGTCGGGGACCAC
>PHBF01000162.1 GCA_002841905.1 Deltaproteobacteria bacterium HGW-Deltaproteobacteria-17 | reverse complement strand
CGTCCAGAAGTGGGGCGATTAGTTCGGGGGTTCAGCTTGACGGGTCGGGCGGGCATGGTTTAGCATGCGGGCCTGGCGTCTTCAAGTTCGCCTGTTCGGATCCGGTCGGAGGCACTTCCCATGACGGAACAAGTCATCTACATCGACGAGTTCAAGCAATACATCACACGGTTCTCGACCGACGTCGGGAACCGCGAATTCGGGGAATACGGCTCCTGGAACGGGTTTGTCGTGAAAAAAATGAACTTTGATGAGTTCGTCGCCAAATATGAGGAATTCCGCAACCTCGAGCGGCTCTATGCCGACATCCTCGAGCGGGGTGACACCGTCAACGACGCGATCTTCCGGACCCTGCGCGAGCAGGGCGCCAACCTGCTGATTGAGGTCTGATGACCGACGGCTCCATGCACGCCGATTATGCCAGGGGACGTGACGCGGAGGGCCGCGGAGCCCGCGCCGAGCTCGTATACCGGTATCGCTTCCGCGCCCTGGCCGCGATCCGCAGCGCACCGATGCTGCGGGGTGGCCGTCTGCTCGATCTGGGCGCGGCAGAGGGGCGCACCCTCGGGGAGATGATGCGCCTGGGAGGCCCCGCTCAGGCCGTGGGCGTCGAGATCTCAGCCGATCTCGTCGAGCTGGCGTCCCGCCTCGGGTTTCCCGTGATCGCCGGTGACGTGCAGGATCTGCCCCCGGAGATCCGTGCCCGCCGCTTTGACGTGGTCACGGCCATGGCGGTGCTGGAGCACCTGCCGGACCCGGCCGCCGCGCTCAGGTCCGCCTTCGAGGTCCTTGCGCCCGGTGGACGGCTCATCGCGTCCGCGCCCAGCCCGTTCTGGGACCGGCTCGCGGGAGCGTCGGGCATCCACAAGGAGCAGGCGCACCACGTCCACGAGGTCGACGGCGCCTTCTTCCGGCGCCAGGCCTCCGAGGCGGGCTTCGTGCGGATCCGGACCCGCCCGTTCATGTTCGTCGGCACGGCGTTTTTGCCCTATCTGGGCCTGGTCCCCCCCGTGGAGCTGGCCCAGCGGCTCGAAGCGCCGTTCTCCCGCTTCCCCTTTTCTCCGCTTTTCATCAATCAGTTGTTCATCGCCGATCGTCCGTGAGCCCACCTGGTAGCGCGCCGTTCAAATCCCTTGATTCTAGGACTCATGGCGTCCATCCGGGACCGGCGTCCGCAGGACGTGGCCGTCAGGGACCCGGAACGAGGACGGGGGCGAGCACCTTGAGGTCCGTGGTGCCGAACTGTCCCAAGCCGTTGGCTCCCCAGCAGGCCAGTTGGTCCGGTTCGAGCCGGACGCAGGTGGCATAGGTGCCTGCGGCGAGTCCGCGCACCAGCCGGTTGCCGGGCATGGCGATCTCGAGCGGGGTCGTGCTGTTGGTGGTCGTACCGTCGCCGACCTGTCCGTCGTTGTTGAACCCCCAGCACCAGAGCCGCCCCGTCGTCGAGGCCGCGCAGCCATGGCCGCCGCCCAGGGCCACCCTGGACATGGTGACGCCGGCAGGTTCGCTGCGCAGCGCGGGCAACAGGCGCACGGTGGTGTCCCCGAGGCCGAGCTGGTAGGTGTCGTTTCGGCCCCAGCAGTATACGGCGCCCGTCGTGGAGACGGCGCAGGTCGATGCAGAGCCGCAGGCCACCTCGGAGAAGGAGACGCCCGGTAGAACGATCTGGACCGGCGTCGTGCGATTGGTGGTGTTGCCCAGCCCCAGCTGGCCCGAGTCATTGCGGCCCCAGCAGTACACCTGTTCGTTGGTGCCGATCGCGCAGTTGTACTGGAAGCCGGACGCGAGCCTGGTGAACTTCACGCCACCCCCGGGCATCACCGCCGAAGAGGGCTGACTGGCGCTGGCGGTGCCGCCGGTCCCGAGCTGGCCGTTGCTGCCGGCACCCCAGCAATAGGCGTTGCCGTCGATTCCCAGGGCGCAGGAGTGATCGTAGCCCACGGTGATCGAACTGAAGTATGCGGCGTTGGGCATGCGCACGGCCACCGGCGCGTAGGACAGGGTCGTGGTGCCGTCCCCGAGCTGGCCCGAGGCGTTGGCACCCCAGCACCAGGCATTGCGGTTGCCGTCCAGCGCACAGGTGTGCATGTCGAACGTGTCGATGTCGAGGAAGGTCAGGCCTGGCCATATGTGGATGGGCATGGGTGTGGCGTAGTGCTGTTGCACGGGCTGTCCGACACCCCCGTCGGATCCGCCCCAGCCGAAGGCCGCGCCGGCCGTGTCGATGGCGTACACGGAATTGGATCCCAGGGAGAGGACCCCGATCCCGCGGCAGGCTGAGGTGTCGAAGCCGCAGACGGGGGTGCAGCCGGGCTCGCCGTGCCAGGAACCCAGCTCCCGGCAGGTGGTGGCCACAGGGATCAGGGGATCGCAGTCTTCGTGGGAGGGGGAAAGCACCCCGTCTCCGCAGAAGCCCGAGCAGGTGGAAAAGTCGACCTCGCAGGCGTCGGTGCAGGAGGGGGTCCCGGTCCAGCGACCGACGTTCTCACAGGTGATGTTTCCGGGCACGGTGGTGTCGCACGCCTCGAAGCCGGGCTGCAGAATCCCGTCTCCGCAGAGCCCTTCGTCTTCACAGCCGGAACTGTCGTAGGTGCACGCCTCGCTGCAGGCGAGCTCGCCGCCGTGGTAGCCGAGGCTCTCGCAGGTGGCCAGTCCCAGTTGGAGACGATCGCACTGCTCCACCGCGTCCTGCAGGATCCCGTCGCCGCAGCGGCCCCAGGAGGCGCAGTCGGAGACGTCGAGCTCACAGGTGGCCGTGCAGGCCAGCTGGCCCTGGCGATAGCCCAGGCTCTCGCAACTGGAGGTCCCCAGCTCGGCGCCGTCGCAGGCCTCGCCAAGGTCCACCCGGCCGTTGCCGCAGGTCACGGTGGACTTTCCACCGGAGTCGTCGCAACCGATGAGGAAAAGCAGGCTCAAGGTCGACAGCAAAAAAAGCTTATTCACGGGCAATCCTCCTTGGGTGGATCGTTGGTTCGCCGCAACCGGCTGGAGTTCACCTCCGTCGTCGTCGCAGAAGCATCAGGGCCAACGGGAAAAGGATCCACTCGAATCCTCCCGGCACCCGGCTTCCGCCGGCCCTGCAGGAGCATCCGGAGTCCCCTGCCGTGGTGCCGTCGGGATCCGGATCCGGATCCGGATCGGGGAGTCCGGTGGTGCGCTCCGGATCGGACAGGCCCGGGGCGACCGTGCTCGGGTCGGCACAGCAGGTGGGCGCCTCGGGGTTGGCCCGGGTTTCAAGGGCGATCAGGTAGGCGCCCGGCCCGAAGCCGATCATGGGAACGGATCCACGATAGTCGCCGCGCTGGGGGCAGTCGACGGTCCCGCGGCAGAAGAGCTCGCCCATCAGGTAGCGGTTCTCGCGGCTCTGGGCCAGGACCCAGTCCAGCAGCGCGTCGCGGCGCGCGGTCTGTCCGGTGAGGGAGTAGGCCACGCTCATGCGGAGATCGACGAAGCACCACTCCTGCTGATCATACCAGTCGCCGTCGTCGTTGCGGTAGTAGCCGCCGGGGCCGTCGGGCGTCCCGTCGAAGAAGTCCTGATGCCAGCGTGCCAGCGACGCGGGGGTGACGGGATCATCGAGCTCGAACGCGCCGAAGTTGATCCCCTCCACGGCCGCCAGATCGAGGTATCCCGAGCCGCTGGCCAACTCCTGCAGGCTCCCGGCGAGCACGCCGCCGGCGTCGACGAGGTTGTCACGCATGCCGCGCCGCAGCTTCGAGACGGCCGCCCTGTAGATGCCGGCGGTGTCTTCCTCACCCATGAGCTCGGCCAGGTCCGCGGCGCCGCAGAGGCCGGCGACGGCCATGGCCGAGGTGTAGGTGAAGTTCTTCTCGTTTCCGTTCCAGTGGCGCTCCCAGATCGAGGAGTCGGGGGCGATCAGGAAGGTGGACTCCTGGGTCAGTCCCACCAGGACGTCGGCGACCAGGTCCCGCACCGCGGGCCAGTGCTCGTGCCACCAGGGGTCGTCGGGATCGGCCAGCACGGTCTGGGAGAAGGCCCAGAGGAAGAGGCCGAAGTCGTCGAACTCGATGTTGGGGCCCTGGGCGTTGTAGTCGGTCTCTTCGCGGCCGCAGCCGTAATAGCGGCACACGGAGATCAGGTAGTCCATGCCCACGGCATGGGCGTACTCGCCGCTTCGCGCGCGCAGCATGAACGACAGGGCGTCCCGGGCCTCGGGGAGGTAGCCGTGACGCGCCAGACCGACGATGGCGTAGGAGGCGTCCCGGACCCAGGCGACGTTCCAGATGCCCTCGCCGGGGGCGGGGCGTGCCTTGGGCAGCGCGGCCAGGATCTGGCCATGGGGGGTGCGTCCGTCGAGGTTCGGCTCGCGGATCTGGGCCATGCGCATGACGGCCAGCCCCTGGCGGGCCAGGTGCTCCTCGTCGGCGCTCAGCCCGGCGGGCAGCAGGGCCCGGCCCTGGAAGGCCGTCCAGTCGGCGCGTGCGTCGTCGAGGAGCTGGTCCGGGGTCTTGCCCGCCAGCAGGGACTCCACGTCGGAGATCATCGCGGCGGCCTCCTCGGCGGGGGCGGCGGCCACCAGGATGGCCACCCTCCGCGTGGCACCGGCGGCCACGCCCGCGGGCAGGTTGAACTGGAAGCCCAGCGCGAGATCATCACCGGAGACCGGAGCGTCGCTCATCTGGTAGTTCGAGCCGTCGAGCATCACCTGCCAGGGGCTGCCCGCTCCGGCGGAGCCGGCATGATAGCCCGCGGGGACCTCGACGGGCCGCAGATACAGGACGTAGTCTCCCGCACCGGATTCGATCCAGCCGATGCCCGAGCGGGTGATGGTCTCGGCCTGAAGCCGGTCGGCCCCGGTGCCCATGCGGAAGTTCATCAGGGAGAAGAGGGCGCACGGGGGGGCCTCCCCCTCCAACTCGAGCATGAACACGAAGCCCGGTCGGTCCAGTCCGAACGGCGCGAAGAGGTATTGGCGCAGCAACACGTCGCCGGTGTCGGTCGGGGCCGTCTGCTCGGTGACGATGATGTTGGTGCCGGGCTCGTACTCCACCCTGGACTCCGTGCGCGTGTTCAGCCACACGGCTTCGCCCGTGCGGATGCCGAAATACATGTCATAGGCGAGGTTGGGCGTGAACGGGGTGTCGGCATCGCACTGCTTGTAAAGGTGTGGGTAGAAGGCGGCCACCTTGTGGTCGCCCTCGTGGAAACTGTAGTGCACCGATCCCAGTCCGTTGGTGGAAGGCAGCTCGAAGAAGGATGGGTGCGGGGTCTGCGCGGACGCGAGGGTCGGCGCGAGGACAAGGGCGGCTAGAAACAGTCCGGTGGTTTTCATGTCGGTTCCATGTTCAAGGTCAGGGGCGCTGGATCAGGGTCATGGCTTTGGGCTGGCTGGTCCAGCAAAGGAAATCCCCGACGCCGGCGATCGCGCCGGAGATGCACGTTTCGACCGGGTTGACGCTCGTGCGCATCAGCGGATGGAGGAGCATCGCGTCGGCACGAGCGTGCAGCATGCGCAGGGTCAGTCCGTCGTCGCAGACCAGCAGCGCGTCGATCAGCGTGTCGTCATCGAGGTCCGCCGACACCAGTTGCTCGGGGGTGCAGGGGATCGGGAGGGTCTCGTGGGCCGTCAGGGTCACCACCGGCCCCGGCTCCACGGAGAACAGGAAGGTGGAGACCGTGGAGGTCGCCGCGTGGGCGACGATCAGGTCCGGTGTCCCGTCATCGTTGGCGTCGGCCAGCGCGACGGCGGTGGGGGGCGCGCTCAGGAAACCGATGGAGAACACGGCACCGGAGCCCGACCCGTTGCCGATGAGCATGAAGACCTCCAGGTTGGAGTCGATCACGACGCAGTCGGTGTTGCCGAGCCCCAGGATGTCCCCGCAGAGCATCCGGTCGGGAGAGGACCCCACCGGGATCGCCGCACCCAGGGAGGCTCCCTGGGCCGAGCCCGTGAAGAACTGGATCATGGCGGTGTCCTTGAGCAGCAGGGCGCCATCCTCCCATCCGTCATGGTTGAGATCGAGGTGGGAGACGGCGGCACGGACGTTGAGCCCGGGAAGGGCCACGGCGGAACCGGCAGTGAGATTGCCCATCCCGTCGTTCTCCAACGGCGTGATCAGGGCCTGCCCGGAGGTGGTGACCCAGACATCGGACGCCCCGTTGCCGGCGGAGTCGAAGACCAGCGCCTGGCCAGCGTTGGGGAAGGCGACGGTGGAGACGCTCGAGAACTGCCCGGCGCCGGTGCCCGGAAGGACCAGGACCTGGCCGTCGGTGGTCAGGAAGAGGCCGTCGTTGAAGGCATCACCCGTGAGCCGCGCCAGCGCCGAGAAGTGCGGCAGCGCGGGGAGGTTCATGGCTGCGGGGAGGGGCCAGGCTGCCTTGTCCAGGCCCAGGCTGCCCGCGACCGTTCCCCCTGCGGTGACCGGCATGGACTGGAAGTCCAGCAGGAAATCGGCGAAGGTGATCCGTCCCGGATCCGTGGGCCAGGAGTAGGAGGTCGACGGGGTCAGCGCCCCCTGTCCGTCGTTGAGGAACAGGCGCAGGCTGCCGTCGAAGGCGATCAGCACGTCCAGGGTCCGGTTGCGGTCCGCGTCGGCCACCGCGATCATGCGGGCGTTGTAGGGCAGGTTGGTCACGACCGTGTCCGGATCGAAGTTTCCGGAGGTCTTCTGGATGTAAAGCGTCAACTGCGGC
>PHBF01000161.1 GCA_002841905.1 Deltaproteobacteria bacterium HGW-Deltaproteobacteria-17 | reverse complement strand
CCGGCGCCAATCCGGCCCTCGACCGCGTCATCGAGGTCGACCTGGGCGCCATCGAGCCCCTGGCCGCCTGCCCCCACAGCCCCGGCAACGTCAAGCCGATCTCCGAGCTCGCGGGCATGAAGGTCGACCAGGTCGCCATCGGCTCCTGCACCAACTCGTCGCTCAAGGACCTGCGCACCACGGCCGCGATCCTCAAGGGCCGCAAGGTGCACCCCGACGTCAGCCTCGGCATCGCCCCGGGCTCCCGCCAGGTGCTGCAGATGCTCTCCGACGAGGGCGGACTCTCGGACCTGCTCGCCTCCGGCGCCCGCCTGCTCGAGAACGCCTGCGGCTTCTGCATCGGCAACCACTTCAGCCCCAAGAGCGCCGGCATCTCCCTGCGCACGTCCAACCGCAACTTCGAGGCCCGCAGCGGCACCGCCGACGCCCAGGTCTACCTGGTCAGCCCCGAGGTGGCCGCCATCGCCGCGATCACCGGCGAGTTCACCGATCCGCGCAAGGCCGGCATCCCGTTCCCGGCCGTGAGCGAGCCCGAGGCCTTCACCATCGACGACTCGATGTTCATCTTCCCCAGCGAGGCCGGCCGAAGCACCGCGATCTTCCGCGGTCCGAACATCGGCGATCCCCCGGCCAACACCGCCATGGCCGAGTCCCTGGCCGGCGAGATCACCATCAAGGTCGGCGACAAGATCACCACCGACCACATCATGCCCGCCGGCGCGCGCCTGAAGTACCGCTCCAACGTGCCCAAGTACGCGCAGTACGTGTTCGAGAACGTCGACGCGTCGTTCTCCAAGCGCTGCCTCGAGAACAAGGGCAAGGCCCTGGCCAACTTCATCTTCGCGGGCGAGTCCTACGGCCAGGGCAGCTCCCGCGAGCACGCCGCGATGTGCCCGATGTACCTGGGCGTCAAGGCCGTGGTCGCCAAGTCCTTCGAGCGCATCCACGCGGCCAACCTCGTCAACTTCGGCATCCTGCCGCTGCTGTTCGCCGACGCCGGTGACTACGATCGCGTCCCGCAGGGCGCGGCCGTGACGGTCCCGAACATCCGCAAGGCCATCGAGGCCGGCGAGCCCGTCATCCTCGAGGTCGACGGCGTGGGGCTCATCAAGTGTGAATACAAGCTCTCCGGACGCCAGCGCGAGATCCTGCTCGCCGGCGGCCTGCTGAACTTCACCACGAAGTAGCCCACACCCCTCCGTCCGTTCACCTTGACAGGCCGACCCAATGCCCTCCACGGCGCCGGGAAGCTCCAGGGCAGCCGGCGTCTCCGGCTTTGCACCCGGCTATGCCCGACTCGGCCTGTCCTTTCTGCTTAACACATTCTGGACAATCTATTTTGCCGCTGCTCGCTGGATTGCGCGTGCCCCTGCACGCCGGATTGCACCCTTGACAGGGTTGTTTGGAACGTGGATACTCTGGCACGAGGCAAAAAAGCCGATGAAACCCTGCATTTTCCGAGAAGGAGACACACATGGTTGAAACCGTAAAAAATTATATCAACGGTCAGTTCGTCGCGTCCAAATCGACGCAGACCACCGACGTGATCAACCCCGCGACGATGGAGCTGCTCTGCCGCACGCCTGCCGGCCACGAAGACGATCTCAACGCGGCCGTGGAAGCCGCCAAGGCCGCGTTCCCGGCCTGGCGCGACACCCCCGCGGTGGACAGGGTCCAGTATTTTTTCAACTTCAAAACCATCCTTGAACAACATTACGAAGAGCTGGCGACCCTCATCGTCAAGGAACACGGCAAGACCTACAAGGAAGCCCTCGGGGATGTCCGCCGCGCCATCCAGATGGTGGAGACCGCCATCGGCCTGCCGGCCCTGCTCCGCGGCGAGTTCAAGGACAACGTCGCCAGGAACATCGACAGCATGGCCCAGCGGCGTCCCCTGGGCGTCTTCGCGTGCATCGCCCCGTTCAACTTCCCCGCGATGGTCCCCTACTGGTTCTGGCCCTTCGCCGTCGCCGCGGGCAACACCTACATCATCAAGCCCTCCGAGCTCGTTCCTCTGACCCAGGTGCGCATGTTCGAGTTGATCCACGAGGCGGGGTTCCCCAAGGGCGTGGTCAACATGGTCCACGGCGGCAAGGACACGGGCAACCAGATCCTCACCCACCCCGGGATCAAGGGGATCAGTTTTGTCGGCTCGACCGCGGTCGCCAAACACATCTACTCCACCGGGACGGCCCATGGAAAACGCGTCCAGGCCCTGGGCGGCGCCAAGAACTGCCTGGTGATCCTGCCCGACGCCTCCATGGAGAAGTCCGTGCAGGCCATGGTCGAGTCCTGCTACGGCTGCGCCGGCGAGCGGTGCCTGGCCGGCTCCGTGCTCGTCGGGGTGGGCCCGGCCTACAACAAGATGAAGGAGCTTGCGGTCAAATATGCCAAGGACATCGTGGTCGGCGACGGCATGGATCCGAAGACCACCATGGGACCCGTGGTCACCGCTGCGGCCAAACAGCGCATCCTCGACGACATCAACAAGGCCATCGAGGAGGGCGCGGAACTGATCCTCGACGGCCGCCCGCTGGCTTCCATGAAGGGCAACTTCATCGGCCCCACGATCTTCGATCACGTCAAGCCGGACTCCATCCTCGCCACCAAGGAGATCTTCGGGCCCGTCATCGGCCTGATGCAGGTCAAGGACCTCGATGAGGCCATCGCCCTGATCAACTCCTCCAACTACGGCAACACGGCGTCCCTGTTCACCTCCAACGGCGCCGCCGTCCGTCACTTCATCCAGAACGTCCATCCGTCCATGGTCGGCATCAACCTGGGCGTCCCGGCCCCGATGAGCATCTTCGGCTTCGGCGGCTCCAAGGATTCCTTCTTTGGCGACATCAAGGGCCAGATCGAGTCGATCGACTTCTTCACCGAGAAGCACATCTCCATGATCCGCTGGTTCTCCGAAGATCTGACCGACGTCTCCTCTCCTCACTGGTCCACGTGACCCAAGGCGGCATGTCATGAAGCAGAAGATCCTGATCCAGAACGGGCATGTCTTCCTGCCCACCTCGGACGTTGTCACGGAGGTCTTCATCGAAGACGGCAAGATCACCGCCATCGGTCCGGATCTCCTGAAGTCGTGCGCCCCGGACGAGATCCTCGATGCGCACGGGCTCTACGTGCTCCCCGGAGGCATCGACGCCCACACCCACATGGAGCTGCCCTTCATGGGCACCTTCTCCTCCGATGACTTCGAGTCCGGCACCCTGGCCGGCCTCCACGGCGGGACCACGTCGATCATCGACTTCGCGATCCAGTCCAAAGGGGAGTCCCTCACCGGCTGCGTGAATCAATGGCACGAGAAGGCCCGGAGCAAGGCCGTGGCCGACTACGCCTTCCACGTGGCCGTAACCGATTACAATGAAAAAATCGGCCAGGAGATCCCTCAAATCATTCAGGCGGGCGTGCCCTCGTTCAAGGCCTTCATGGCCTACAAGGGCTCCCTGATGATCGATGACAGGGGCCTGTCCAGCCTGCTGGCGACCGCCGCGCGGCATGGCGGGCTGGTCAGCGTCCACGCCGAGAACGGGGACGTCATCGACGCCCTGGTCGCGCAGTTCCGGGCCGAAGGCAAGACGGCCCCGCAGTATCACGCGCTGGCGCACCCCGCGTCCGCGGAAGAAGAGGCGGCCGGCCGGGCCATGGATCTGGCGCTGGCCGCCGGCGCGGAATTGTACATCGTCCACACCACCTGCAGGGGGGTGCTGGAGCTGGCCGCGCTCAAGAGCCGCCGGGGCCAGCGGATCTTCGTGGAGACGTGCCCGCAGTACCTGCTGCTGGACGATTCCTGCTATCTCGAGCCGGACTTCGGCGGCGCCAAGTACGTCATGAGCCCGCCGATCCGGAAAAAGGAGGATCAGGAGGCCCTGTGGAAGGGCATCGAATCCGGCCTGGTGCAGGTCGTCGGCACGGACCACTGCCCCTTCAACATGGTCGGCCAGAAGGACCGCGGAAGAGACGATTTTTCAAAGATCCCCAATGGCGCGCCGGGCATCGAGAACCGGCTCGAGATCTGTTTCTCCGAGGGCGTGAAGAAGAACCGCATCTCCATGCGGCGCTTCGTGGAGGTGATGTGCTCAAACCCCGCCGAGATCTTCGGGCTCTCCGAAAAGGGCGCGATCCGGTGTGGCGCCGACGCCGACCTCGTTCTCTTCGATCCGGAGGAGAAGCACACCCTGAGCGTGAAGACGCATCACCAGCACGTGGACTACAACACCTACGAAGGACTGGAAGTGACGGGCAGGGTCCGGACCGTCATCTCCAACGGCGCGGTGGCCATCCGTGACGGCCGCGCCGATCAGATTGAAAAGGGTCGAGGACGATTCATCAGCAGACAATCAAGGAGAACATCATGTCAAGAATAGTACGTTCTGGTTTAGTGCAACTGTCTAATAAAATTGATACAGACAGGCCGTGCAAAGATCACCGGGAAGCCATGATCGCCGCGCACCTCCCCTACATCGAGCAGGCCGCGCGGGACGGCGTCAAGATCATCTGCTTCCAGGAGATCTTCACGGGACCCTATTTCTGCCCCTCCCAGGACGTGAAGTGGTACGGCATGGCCGAGAAGATCCCTGACGGCCCCACGACCACCCTGATGATGGAGCTGGCGAAAAAATACAACATGGTCATCGTCGTGCCCATTTATGAAGAGGAGATGACGGGCGTGTATTACAACACCGCCGCCGTCATCGACGCCGACGGCAAGTTCCTCGGAAAATACCGGAAGAATCACATCCCGCAGGTCAAGGGGTTCTGGGAAAAATTCTTCTTCAAACCCGGAAATCTCGGCTACCCGGTCTTCAAGACCGCCTACGCCGACGTCGGCGTCTACATCTGCTACGACCGGCACTTCCCGGAAGGCGCACGCCTGCTGGGCCTCAACGGCGCGGAGATCGTCTTCAATCCGTCGGCCACCGTGGCGGGGCTCTCCGAATACATCTGGAAGGTGGAGCAGCCCGCCCACGCCGTGGCCAACGGCTATTTCATGGGCTGCATCAACCGCGTCGGCACCGAGGCCCCCTGGAACATCGGGACCTTCTACGGGCAGTCGTACTTCGTGAACCCCCGAGGTGAGATCTTCAAGCAGGGGAGCCGGGATCAGGACGAACTGATCGTCGCCGACCTGGATCTGGAAATGATCAAGGAAATCAGGGATCTGTGGCAGTTCTACCGCGACCGCAGACCCGAGACCTATCTGAAAATGACCGAACTGTAGATACATGGAGTCTTCTATGGGAACCAACAAAGAACAATGGATGGAAACTCGCAGGAATCTGTTTTTTCCGACCCTCACGCCGTACTACACGGAGCCGCTGGCCCTCGTGAAGGCGAGCGGCTCCCGGGTGTGGGATGATTCGAACGTGGAATACCTTGACGCCATCGGCGGCATCGTCTCGATCTCGGTGGGCCACAACCATCCGCGGATCGTGAAGAAGATCAGGGAAATGCTGGACGCGGGCGAGATCCAGCACACGACCCACCTGTACCTGGCCGGCCACATGGAGCGTCTGGCCCAGCGACTGGTGGACGTGGCCCCCGGGGATCTGGGCAAGTGCTTCTTCACCAACTCCGGCTCCGAGGCCAACGAGATCTCCGTGATGACCGCGCGCGTGGCCACCGGCGAGCAGACGATCGTGGCCCTGCGGCACGCCTACCATGGCGGCACGGGCACGACCCTGGGCCTGTGCGGTCACGCCACCTGGAAGTTCCGGGCCCAGCCCCAGGCGTCCATCGTTCATGCCGTGGAGCCGTACTGCTACCGCTGCCCGTTCAAGGCCACCCGCGGCAGCTGCGACCTCGAATGCGCCACCGACGTGAAGAACGTCATCGAGACGGCCACCAACGGGAAGATCGCGGCCTTCATCGCCGAGCCCATCCAGGGCGTCGGCGGCTTCATCGATCCGCCGGTGGAGTACCACAAGCGCGTGTTCGACATCGTGAAGAGCTTCGGCGGAAAATACATCTCCGACGAGGTCCAGACCGGCGTGGGCAGGGCCGGCAGGCACTTCTTCGCCATCGAGGAGTCGGGCGTCGTCCCGGACTTCATCTCCATGGCCAAGGGCTTCGGCAACGGGGCGCCCATCGGCGCCTGCATCGCCAGGAAGGAGTGCGCCGACGCCATGGCCGGCAAGCTGCAGTTCAACACGTTCGGCGGTGATCCCTACCAGGCGATGCAGGCCGCCGAGGTCATCGACATCATCCGGGAGGAGAACCTGATCCACAACGCCAGGGTCCAGGGCGACTTCCTGAAGGAGGGCCTGCTGGCTTTGCAGAAGGACTTCCCGATCATCGGCGATGTCCGGGGACGTGGCCTGCTGCTGGGCATGGAGCTGGTCCGGGATCCGAAGACCAAGGAGCCCGCCGGCGACGAAAACGCCAGGTTCCTCAACCTGACCCGACAGAACGGCCTTCTGATCGGAAAGGGCGGCCTCAGGGGGAACGTGACCCGCATCACCCCGCCCCTCAACCTCACCCGCGCCGACGCCGAAGAGCTCCTGGCCAAGCTCCGCAGATCCTTCGAAATGCTGTAACCAACAACTCCCCACAGGAAGGCGACCCTGAAGATGGACCAGCGAATCACCACCCTCGCCAAGAACTGCATCCACTACTCCACGCGCATCACGCCGGGGGACAAGATCCTCATCGAGGC
>PHBF01000160.1 GCA_002841905.1 Deltaproteobacteria bacterium HGW-Deltaproteobacteria-17 | reverse complement strand
TTCTACATCAGCCTCGAGGACGACCTGATGCGCATCTTCGGCGCCGAGCGCCTGCAGCGCATGATGGAGTGGCTGAAGATCCCGGAGGACGAGCCGATCCAGCACCGCATGGTGAGCCGCTCCATCGAGGACTCCCAGACCCGCGTCGAGGCCCAGAACTTCGACATCCGCAAGAACCTGCTCGAGTACGACGACGTCATGAACCTCCAGCGCAAGACGATCTACAAGCTGCGCCGGCAGGTGCTCGAGGGCTACTATTCCGGGGACGAGACCCTCGAGATCGATCCCGCCGCCGCCGCCGGCGCCCCCGCCAAGAAGGGCGGCCTCCTGTCCAAGCCCAAGGGCCCCCCCGTGGTCAGCGGTCCATGGACCATCGAGAAGCTCGGCGACCGCATCCGTCCGTGGGTCGAGCGCATCATGGGCGCCTTCCAGATGCTGGCCCGCAAGCGCGCCGCCCTGGCGGCCGGGATGAACATCGAGGATCCCGCCACCGTGCTGCCCGAGGTCGAGTTCACGAAGATGGGCATCGAGCCGCGCCTGGTGACCCACGAGCTCTACCGGCACTTCGGCGCCGTGGTGAACCTGGAGGAGGAACTGACGCAGGGCCGCCAGGCCTGCGTCGACCGCGCCGTGAAGGAGATCGCCGCGTCGCTGATCCAGCAGCGCGAGCGCATGTTCGATCTCATCGACGAGCTGGTGGGCAACATCGTGATCGAGCACTGCCCGCCCGACGTCCACCCCGAGGACTGGAAGATCGACGACCTCGTCGACGACATCGAGGAGGTCTTCGGCCAGCGCATCGAGATCGGCGAGGATCTGGCCCTGGATCCGGACACCTACGCCGAACACATCTTCACGCACCTGGAAAAGTCGCTCATGGCCAAGGAAGACTCCATGGGCACGATCCAGTTCCTGTTCTACGCCCGGCACTACTATCTCGACGAGATCGACGGCCGCTGGATCGAGCACCTGCGCCGCATGGACCACCTGCGCGAGGGCATCGGCCTGCGCGGCTACGCCCAGAAGGATCCGAAGCTGGAATACAAGAAGGAAGGCTATCGGATGTTCATCGAGATGACCGAGGAGATCAAGCGCAACGTGGCCGAGCGCGTCTCCGGGATCGAGATCGCCGAGCAGGTCGAGGAGCTGCCCGAGTACGAGCACAAGACCATGGCCACCCGCGCCGTGGCCCAGGGCGGCGGTGGCCAGGCCCGCCCGGTCAACCTCGACGGCTCCGAGAAGTCCAAGAAGGTCGAGCTGCGCCACGTCCTCAAGCGCATCCCCCGCAACGGCCCGTGCCCCTGCGGCTCGGGCAAGAAGTACAAGATCTGCCACTGGCGCAAGGACGAGGCCGCCGTCAAGAAGGGCGAGCTCCCCGAGTGGTACCAGGGCTAGTCGTTTTGAAGTGCGGAAGCTCTGCTTCCGCGTTCTTCTCTTCTGCTTCTCTTTTCTTTTCTTCTCCCGGGCGGCCCGGTCCGTGAAGGTCAGTGATTCTTTTCAAGGTCCGTGTACGTCCGTGCCGGTCCGTGCCCGGGCCGCCTCTTCTGCTTTTTTTTCTCTTCTCTTCTCCCGGTCCAACAAGTCGCCTCTTCCACAGGGTCGCTGCAAAAGCCGGTGTCTTTCCTCTTCAAACTGAACCTGCAACCGTTCGGCGTCGTCGCGCATCCCTCGCGCCTCATTAGCCACACCGTGAACGCGCGTCCGATCCCGCAGGTTGCGCGCAGGCATCCGCATGCCGCGCATGTGCATACCCCATGCCGTTCGCATGGCCGTCGCATGCCGCGCGTGAACACCGGGCTTCATCCGGCAGCCGCACGCCCTTGAATTTCCAGGGTGGCCGCATGCGCCGACAGGACCATTCCCATGCAGCGCATGGGCCGGTGCTATGTCCATGTATCAATCGGTTCACGAAAATCAGAGGATCCCCTTGTCGTTTGGTCCGCCGGTCCGCTCGCGGCACGCGCAGGTCCTATTCTTCTGTTCGCATGGTCTTCTCCGACCATGGGCGATCGTTTCCCCAGATCAGGGTCCCGGTTCCGAGCCCTTGACACCAGCGCCCTCCTGGAATACTTTGTTTCCGTAGAGATACAAATATGTATCTTATTGGAAACAAAATGGACTATTACTCCTTCCGTACCGAATTTTTGCCCCTGGGCCTGTTCAGCCTCGCCGAGGTGGTGAACCTCCATCCGGGATTTCACCGGAACCAACTGGACCGATGGGAGGACAAGGGGTACCTGCGCAGGCTGCGCCGCGGGGTCTGGGCGTTTCCCGAGCGCCTCGGCGACGAGCGGTTCCTGTGGCTGGCGGCCAACCGCCTGTACGGGCCCTCCTACCTCTCGCTCCAGAAGGCGCTCAAGTTCCACGGCCTGATCCCGGAGGAGGTGTTCCTGCTGACCTCCGTGTGTACGCGCAAGACGGCCACCTTCGAGACCCCCGTGGGTACCTTCGACTACCGGCACCTCAAGCCGGAGTTGTTCTGGGGGTATCGTTGGCTGGATTGGGAGGACCGCCGGATCCGGATCGCCGAGCCCGAGAAGGCCGTCCTCGACCTGCTGTACCTCAACCCCGGACTATGCACGGCGGACGACTTTGCCTCCCTGCGGTTCGACGCCGGGACCTTCCTGAAACTGTCAGACCCTGCACGGTTCACCGTCTGGGCCTACGCGTTTGGCAGCCGCGCCCTGGCACGCCGCGCCGCCGCCTTCCTGGAGTATGTTCATCATGATTCATCTCTCACGTCTGCTTGAACTGTATCCCGAGGAGCTGCGGGGCTTCCGGGAGAGCATCCTGAAGGAATACCTGCAGGTGAGGATCCTGGGCATCCTCTTCGAGGGTCCGGCCGCTGGGAAACTGGTCTTCATGGGGGGCACCGCGCTGCGCCTGCTCCACGGCAACCTGCGCTTCTCCGAGGATCTCGACTTCGACAACCTCGAGCTGGGTGCCGACGAGTTCCTGGCGCTGGGTGAACACCTGCGGACCGAGCTGGAGCTTCTGGGACTGCACGTCGAGGTGGAGGTGCGCGCCCGCCGGGCGTACCACCTGCAGATCCGGTTTCCCTCCCTGCTGCACGAGCTGGGACTGTCGCCGCTGCCGGAGCAGAAGATCCGGATCCAGATCGACTCCGAGGCCCAGCATTTTTCCTATGTCCCGGACACGCCCATCCTGAACCGGTTCGATGTCTTCGCGCGTATCCGGGTCGCCCCGAGGGACCTGCTGCTGTCGCAGAAGCTCTATGCGGCTCTGCACCGGAAACGGTTGATGGGCAGGGATTTCTTCGATGTCGTGTTTCTCTACGGGCTGGGGGTCACCCCGCATTTCGGGTATCTGGAGCAGCGTCTGGGTCTGGCCACGCCGGGCGCGTTGAAAGCATGGCTGCTCGAGCGTACCGCGGCGCTGGACTTCGCCGCGCTGGCCAAGGACGTGGAGCCGTTCCTCTTCTTCCCCCGGGACCGCAGCCGGGTGCTCTACTTCCGGGATTTCGTGGCCGGTTTGCCGGACTGAACCTACAATTTCTCAGGGTCGTCGCCCATGGCAAGGGCGCTGCGGACGCACTCGACCAGCGCGCGCGGCAGAAAGGGCTTGGAGAGGAAGCGGGTGCGGTCGGGCAGCTCGCCCTCGCCGGTGAAGGCGTCGGCGGTGTAGCCCGACATGAACACGGTGGGAAGGCGCGGCCAGCGTTCCCGCAGCCGCTGGAACAGTTCGAAGCCGTTGGTCTCGGGCATCACCACGTCGGTCAGCAGCAGGTCGATGGAGAACGGGGCGCGCTCCAGCTCGGCGAACAGGGCCCGGGCGCCGGTGAAGGAGCGGACCGTGTAGCCCTCCCGCACGAGCACGCGCTCGGACAGGCGCAGGATCGCGGGCTCGTCCTCGACCAGCGCGATGGTGCGGTCGGGGAAGGCCGCGGCCGACGGCGTGGTGGCGTCTTCGGGCACGGCGTCGGCGGTGGGGAGCCAGAGCACCACCCGTGTCTTGGACTCGCGCGAGGTCGAGATCTGGATGTGGCCCTTGTGGCGCTTGAGGATGCCCACCACGATGGGCAGGCCCATGCCGTGCTGGCCCGGCCGGGTCGTGAAGAACGGCTCGAACACGTGCGGCAGCACGCTCGGCGAGATGCCCGGGCCGCTGTCGGTGAACACGAACTGTACGTAGCTCCCCGGTGGAGGACCGTCACGGTCCCCGGCGGTCGCGCGGGCGTTGCGGAGCTCGACGTTGAGCATCCCGCCGAACCCGCAGGCCTGCGCTGCGTTGCGCGCGATCTGCAGGATGGCCTGGCCGAACTGGGCAGGGTCCATCATCACCGCGTGCACGACCTCGTCGCAGGTGAACTCCACGCGGAGGCGGGGCGTGACCTGCTGCAGGATCAGTTCGACGAACTCGTTGAGCCGCTCGGAGGGGACGATCCGCTGCAACCGGACCGGCTCGTCGGCGGAGAAGGACGCCAGCTGGGTCGCCAACTGCGCCATGCGCTGCCGGGCGTCGTGCATGTCCCGCAGGTCCGGACGCAGCCGCGCCGGGAAGTCCTCGGCGCCCTCGAGCAGGTCCATGCCCAGGGAGAGCACGTTGAGCATGTTGTTCAGTTCATGGGAGAGGCCCCCGGCGAACTGCCGGACACGATCGAAGAGCCGGCCGGGTTCGCCGGTCTCCGGGACGGGGGTGTCCTTCTGCGGCAGCAACTGCCAGAGCCTGCGCGCCGAGAGCCGCTGGGAGTGCCAGGTCAGCGGGAGGTAGTGCGGGTTGATCTGGCAGGAGCCCTCCTGCCACAGGAACGGATGCAAGAACAATATGTTGGGAAAAAAGGACGTGGCGAAGCGGGACAGCCGGTACATGCACAGGACGTGCAGGTTGGATCCCTCGATCAGTTCGTTGATGCGGCTCTCGTACAGGAAAAGGTGCCGCTCCGGAAACGGGGTGTCGAGCAGCCAGGAGGCGTCGATCACGATGCGCAGCCCGGCAAGGCCGTCAGCGATGGCTTCGTCCATCATGCGGCGGATGCGCTCGATCATCAGGTCCACGGACCGGAGCTCCTCGGGCGTGAACACTTCCGTGACCGGGCAAGAGATGCCCAGCCGGGCCCCGCCCGGGACCGTGGCTTCCTCGGGCAGGTGCAGCCAGTCGGAGAGCACGATCCATCGGCAGCCGGACCGGGCGGCCGCCGAGATGAAGGCTTGCACCGGGACCGTGGTCTCCTCGTTTTCATGGTACAGCACGCACAGGTGACGGAGAAACAGTTCCGGGATGGGGGAGGAAGGGGACGGGCTCATGGGAAGATCACCTGTGCCGGGCAGATCCGGAAACGATAATTTTTTAAAGAGTAGCGCAACGCAGGTGAAAATCAACCGCTATTTTCAGGGCACTCGTCCCGGAGGGTCCGGACGCTGAACCAGGCCACCAGGGAGAAGGCGGCGAGGCCGAGCCCGAGGGCCGGGAGGAAGGAGCCGGTCCTGAGGGACCAGTCCGCGGCGAAGGCGTAGAACAGGGCGGTGGGGATGCAGCCCAGGACCGTGCCCGTCACGTAGGCGGGCAGCGGCAGGCGCAGGGCGCCCGACACCAGGGAGATCGTGGAGAAGTGGGAGAAGGGCAGGATCCGCAGGACGGTGAGGGCGACCACGGGGGAGCGGCCGCACAGGGCGTCCCGGACGCGGCGCCACCGCGGCCGTCCGGCGAAGAGCCCGTCGGTGGCGTGGGAGAAAGACCAGCGGCTCCACGCCCACACGACCACCGCGGCGGTGGTGTCGCCCAGCAGCGTCAGGCCCGCGGCCAGGATCGGCGGGAACAGGAGGCCGGAGATCACCAGCATGGTGATGCGCGGGATGAACAGCAATTGGGCCAGGAAGACGAA
Organism: Deltaproteobacteria bacterium HGW-Deltaproteobacteria-17; assembly: GCA_002841905.1. Taxonomy (GTDB): domain Bacteria; phylum Myxococcota_A; class Polyangia; order HGW-17; family HGW-17; genus HGW-17. The sequence continues at coordinate 822 of PHBF01000160.1, read as the reverse complement.
GACGGGAAAGAGCAGCGGGCGCTGCTCGACCCAGGTCGAAAGCTCGGTGTGGAACATCACCCCCCCGGTGATGAGGGTGCCCGTGAGGAGCAGGCCCAGCAGGACACGGGGGGCGGGCAAGGCTACACCCGGACGTCCCAGTCGGTGCGGCCCGGGGAGTCGCGCAGCTCGAGGCCCAGGGCGTCGAGCTCGAGGCGGATCGCGTCGGCGCGGGCGAAGTCGCGCTCGGCCTTGGCGGCGCCGCGCTCGGCGATCTTCTGCTCGATCCAGGCGGCCTCGAGGCCGCGCTTCTTCAGTTCGTGGGCGCGGAAGCGCTCCAGGAAGGCCTCGGGCGGCTCCAGGAACAGACCGAGCACCCCGGCGACCTCGCGCAGCTGGCTGGTCAGCACGTGCAGGGTGTGGGTGACCGACTCCTCGCCGATCTTCTTGATCTCCTTGGACTTGAGGGAGACCAGTTCGTTGATCGCGCGGGCGGCCTCGCCACAGAGCCCGAGGGCGACGGCGGTGTTGAAGTTGTCGTCCATGGCCTCGCAGAAGCGCTCCTGCATGCGTCCGGCGATCTGGGTGTGCAGCAGGGGCGCCTCGGCGTTGACGGTGCGGCCCGCCAGCGCCTCGTCGGCCCGTGCCAGCGTCTGGTAGAAGTACTGCACGCGCTCGGCGGCCACGTCCACGCTGCCGCGCACGCGCTCGCCGGCCTCGTTGATGCGGGTCCTGGAGAAGTCGATCGGGCTCTGGTAGTGCACGCTCTGCACCAGGAAGCGCCACACCTCGGGCAGGGCCAGTCCGAGCGCGTCGTGCAGGGAGAGGAAGTTCCCCAGGCTC
>PHBF01000159.1 GCA_002841905.1 Deltaproteobacteria bacterium HGW-Deltaproteobacteria-17 | reverse complement strand
TCAGGTCGAGCAGGCGTTCCCGGGCGTCGGACCGGTTGCGCTCCTGGGTGCGGAAGGCGTGGGCCTCGATCACCAGGACGCCCTCGGCGTTGATGCGGTTCTTCGCCAGCGCGACGAGCCGCGCGCGCACCGCCGGCGGCAGGGTCGTGCAGCGGGCCAGGTCAAAACGCAGCATCACCCCTGTGGACACCTTGTTGACGTTCTGACCGCCGGGACCTGGCGAGCGGATGAACGTCTCCTCGAGGAGTGCCTCGTCGATGCTGATCTCGGGAGTGATGAGGATCAATTTCACCTTTCAGCCTGACGCAGGGGTCCGGCCCGATGGAAGTGTACGCAGAAACCGGCGCCCGGGCAACCCGGAACCGCGCCGGCCCGACGCGGCGCGTCAAATCCCTTGAAAAACCATCCCCCTTGGACTATGTTGCCCGCTCTGGAGAACATGTACCATGTCAACACAACACTTCATCCTGCTTTTCTCCTTGTCTGCGCTGTTCCTCGTCGCAGCCTGTGACGACACCACGACCACTTCAAATAATAATATTAATAATAGCAATAATATAAACAATATTAATAACACCAGCAACAATGACGCCGGACCCGACGCCGATGTCCCCGACGGCGACACGAATCCGAAGCTGGCCAGGCTCCAGATCTGGCCGCTGGACATCTGGGGCCAGCCCCTGCCGGTCGCCGGCACCCGGTTGACCGTCACCGGCGCCGCGGGCACGGTGCAACTGACCCCCGATCCCGGCGTCGAGGCGGCCTTCGAGACCGCCGGTGACTTCACCCTCTGCCTGTCCAGCGACCAGTTCCGTGAGTTCTGCACGGAGTTCACCATCGACGCCGGCGGACTGATCTCCGGCATGGACACCACCGGCCTGGAGGCGTTCGGCTTCCTGTCCCGGCTCAACCGGAGCACCTCGCCCGACGGCGCCACCCTCTCCTCGATCGCCATCGGCCTGCCTCACGACTGGTTCTCCTCGTCGGGCCGCCCGATGCGCCGCGGCAACCAGATCACGCTGCTGATGGACGGCGAAGAGGCATGGGAGGCGGTCCGCAAGGATCTGGAGCTGGCCCAGCACCAGATCCTGATGGCCTCCTGGTGGTGGGAGAGCGACTTCGAGCTCACCCGCGTGCTCCCCGACCATCTCACGCTGGGGGAGGCCGCCCGCTGGCAGAACACCGTCGTCGGCGTCCTCGAGAGCTCCCCGGCGATCGTCCGTGTGCTGGTGGGGGAGTTCTGGGGCACCCACGACATCTTCGACTGGATCACGCGGGATGACACGATCCTCTCCTACGCCGAGACGCCCGGTGACGGCTTCGAGTTCATGGGCCAGGGCAACGCCACCAGCGACCAGTTCCGGTTCGAGGTCGCGACCTTCGACTTCGGCGCCCGGTTCACCGAGAGCTTCCCGATGTTTTCGGCCATCTTCCCGGATGCGCAGTGGATCTCCTCCGAGGTCCCCGGCAAGGACGTGGACTTCTCCGAATCCCCGGTGGGCATCGCCTTCCAGGCCGCCTCCTGGCATCAGAAGTTCTCGGTCATGGACCAGGCCGTCACGTTCGTGGGCGGCATGAACGTCAAGGCGACCGACTGGGACACCTCCGATCACGTGGTCTACGAGCCGCGGCGGATGACCTTCGAGTCCACGACCGCCGAGCGGCTGGACGTCCTCAACAAGGAAGCCGAGCCGACCCAGGGCCCCCGCAAGGACTACGTCCTGCGCATCGAGGGCAGCGCCGCCCGCGACAGCGCCGACGTCTTCCTGCGCCGCTGGCAGCACCAGCTCGCCGCGGGCGCGGAGTTCTCCGAGAACGCGTCGCCCTTCTCCCTCGAGACCTCCCCGCTGCCGGAGTCGGGCAGCTCGCTGGTCCAGATCACCGCCACCATGCCGTCCCCGTTCTCCGAGAACGCCATCCTGGAGACGTGGTTCAACGCCATCCGCAACGCCGAGGACACCATCTTCATCGAGGACCAGTACTTTCGCATCCCCTATCTGACCGGGGAGATCATCGCCCGCATGAACGCCCGGCCCGGCCTGCGCCTGGTGGTGATCACCAAGCCCGTCGACGAATGGACCGACGGCGGCTGCTACTGGACGAACGTGACCGTGGGCGAACTGAGACAGCAGTTCCCGACCCGGTTCTTCCTGTTTCAGTTGCGTTCCTTCGACACGGTGGTCACCTGGGGCATCGATGAGACCGAGAGCCGCTTCACCGACATCGACGTGCACTCGAAGATGCTCATCGTCGATGATCGTTTCATGAGCGTGGGGTCCTGCAACAAGAACAACCGGGGTGTGATCTATGAAGGTGAACTGAACACGGCCGTGTACGACCCTGTCTGGGTCCGCGAGCAACGGATCCGGATCGTGGACAACATCCTGGGATACCCCACCGGCGCCCTGTCCACCGACTGGGTCACGCTGCTCTCCAACGCGGCCCGGAACAACGACCAGGTGTGGGCCGCCTGGGATGACGAGGGCTTCGACATCTCCCTGGACGGAGCCCCCCTGCCGGTGGGCTACACCCCCTCGGGTTTCATCTATTCGCTTTCCTTCCGCGATCCGGTCGACTGCCTCGTCGAGGACGTGGGCCCTGACCTGTTCTGATCAGAACGGAACATCCAGAACGAAAAAGGCCGCCGCCGCGATCAGGACCAGACACGCATAATTCAGGTACTTGTAGTTCACGGTCTCCATGATCCCTCTCCTTTCTTCGTCTTTTCGGGTCCATCAGGGGGTCGCGCCGGTGCGAGCACGACCATCGTCATCACGGGATACGCGGCCCAGGGAACAACCTTCCCGGAATTCTTCCGGCATGGAAACGGAAACCTGTCGTCAGGCGCTCAACGGGCTTCCTTCCGGGCCAGCGCCTGGACCGACGCCACGTAGCCGGCCCTGTCCGCCTCGGAGCTCTTCTTCATCGGTGACAGGTTCGTGAACTTCACCGGCGCGATGCCGCAGAAGCCGAGGATGCACTTCTTCATCTGGTTGTGGCCCGGAGCCGAGAGGAACCACCGATAGATCCACGGGGGCGTGTCCATGGTCACGATCAGCCTCGCCGAGCGCCCCTTGAGGAGCTTCTCGGGCAGCATGGCCTTCTCGATGAACTTGAACCCGAAGCCGGGCAGGAACACCCTGTCGACGAACCCCTTGAGCAGGGCCGGAAGACCACCCCACCAGGAGGGATACACGAACACCAGGTGATCGGCCCAACGGATGTCCTCCCGGGCCTTCTCGAGGTCAGGCTCCAGGGGCTGGATCACCCGGTAGCCCTCGTGCAGGATCGGGTCGAACGTCAGTTCACCCAGATACAGGGTCCGCAGCTCGGCGCCCGAAGCCCTGGCTGTCTCGACGTACGCCTCGGCCAGCACGTGACAGAAACTGTCACGTGAGGGATGCCCGAGAATGACCAGAATTTTTTTCATGAAGACTCCTCTTCCGGTTCGACTGGAAACAGGGAGGGGACGGCTCCCCCACAGGGTTGTCTGGGGGGCTCAGAGGAGCCCCAGGTCCCGCCGCTCGAGCCACCCCTCCATGCCGTTGGGCAGGAGGATCTTGACCCAGGCGCGCTCGGAGGCGCCGGTGAGCACCCGATGTCCGGCGTGCAGCACGAAGGCCCGGTTGGCCGAGGCCTGCGGCGCCTCACGCACCTCGACCTCGTCGGGCAGCACGATCGCGTAGCGCGTGGTCCGGTCGTGGATCTCCCGTCCCGCGAGGAGGGTGCCGAAGACGGCCGACCCCAGGCCGAGGATCACCGCCGCGGTGATCAGGGTCAGGCGCACCAGCGGTTTCTGCACGAAGTACAGCGCCATCAACACGGAGAACAGGAGGATCCAGAACGCCAGGAACACCGCCGTGAGGGTGCCGTCGGAGAACGCGGTGACCAGGCGGACCCAGGTGCCCTGCCGGTCCATCTGCACGATCTCGTCCTTGTACTTCTGGGCCAGCAGCTGCCGGGTCAAGGCGAGATTGTAGCTGGCGCTGGCATGCCCGGGGTGGATGGACAGGGCCTTCTCAAAATAGTAGACCGCCGGCCCCAGCCGGTTCAACTGGAAATTCGCGTTTCCCAGATTGTAGTACACGTCTTCATGGATGACCCCCATGTCCAGGATCGCCTGAAAATGGGAGATCGCCGCGAGAAAGTCGCCCGACTCCCGGGCCGAGGAGAGCGCCTGCACGCCAGCGGCGAAGTGACCGGAGACCGACAGCGGCCCGGTGTCCCCGGTCGCGGGCGCCGTCGGGGCAGGTGCGACCAGGGGCTGGGCGGCGGCGCTCCCGGTCGCGGTCGCCGTCGGGGCAGGTGCGACCAGGGGCTGGGCCGTAACGTCGGGCCCGCCGACGGAAGACCGGGCCACCGCGGGCCAGGCCAGCAGCACGAGCAGGGGGAGGGTGCGAAGGGAGGTCATCATCGTCATTCCACGAACGCATCGAGGCGATGCAGCAGTTGCAGGGTTTTTTCAAGCTGGGCCGGCCCTTCCGTGGCCAACTGCACGGCGCCCGGCGCATAGCGGGCGAAGTCCAGGCCCTCCAGGGTGTCGAGCACCGCGCCGACCAGGTCCTCGGGGACCTTTTTGTCCAGGAGGGCCTGCTGCAGCTCGGCGTGGACCAGGCCCATGGCGCTGCGCGAGACGATCTCGGACAACGTGTCGACCAGCAGCCTCTCGCACTCCCCGAAGAAGTCCTCATGCCGGCCCGCCCGCAGCGCGGCCTTCACGCGGGCGATGGACTGGCGGCGGCGGGACCTGGCCGCCTTGCGGCGCAGGGCACCGACATCGGCCAGCCGTCGACGGCGGATGAAACGAAACACGCCGAAGCCGATCCAGACCAGCGGAGGCGCGGCGACCAGCCACCAGCGCCAGGACCCTTTCCAGAAGCGGGCGCGCAGCGAGGAGCCCGTCACATCCTTGACCGCGGGGGGCTTGAGCTTCGGGGCCAACACATTGCTGGCACCCGGGGCGGTGTTCACTGTGCCCGGATTCGACGGGGCGATCATGCGCGATCCTGGAGGAGCCGGGGCCACGGTGACCTTCACGGGCTCGGTGGTCGCGGTCATGTATTTCTGGGCGACAGGGTCATAGTACGGAAACGAGAGCGCCGGAAACTCGTGCTGACCCTCGGTGGTGGCAATAAATACATATTTCGCCTTCCAGACGCCGAGCACCTTCTCCTCGTTTTCGACGGTCTCCGTGATCGCCGGGCTCCCGTTGGGTTCGAGCCTGGCCCAGGTCAACTGCGGCATCACCGGGCCGCGACAGGCCGTCATCAGGGCCTCGCCCTCGACGGTGACGGTGAGATCGATCGCGTCTCCGACCTTCATCGAGCCGGCCGCGAGGTCCAGCCGCAGGCGGTACTGTCCCACGTGGTCCTCCAGGAAGCCCGCGGGCCGGCCGGCGGCAGGCAGCGCCTGCACGTCGAACTTCACCTCGGCGCTGGTCCGGTTCTCCGTCTTCCCGGTGTTCAGGAAGCCCGAGCGCGTGCGGTAGGAGACCGTGCGCGGCGCGATCGTCAGGATGCCGGTGCGCTGCGGCCAGTACATGCGGCGGAAGACCAGGGTGCGGAAGAACACCGCGCTGCCCAGCTGGACGCGCTCCATCTCATAGGTGTGGTTCTGCGAGAACAGGGACTTGCTGAAGAAACCCTGGCTCTCGGGAGGATCGGACTGGGGCCGCTCCGTCAGGCGCGAGGTACTGTACAGATACCAGGAGACCATGACAGGCTGACCCACGGTGACCCGGTCCCGGCTGATGGTGACCTGGAAGAACTCGTCGTCCGCCAGGGACGGATCCGGATCCTGGCCGTCGAGCAGGACGCCGGGCGCCGCGCGCGGCGCGAGGATGGAGAGGGTGATGGCGCCGGACTTGTACAGTTTTCCATCGGCCTCCATGGTCGCCGGTCCCACGGTGTATTGTCCCTCCTTGGCGGGGCGCACGACATAGGACATCACGTGGGAAAACTCCTGGGTGTAGCGCCCGTTGACGATGGCCACGGAGGAGCGGGTGCTCTCGCTGCGATCCACCACGGTGAGCCCCGCAGGAAACATCGGTGCCGTATAGTTCCGGTAGAACTGGGACCGGAAGCCCCCCCGACGGCTCTGCGCGGTCAGGGAGACCTCGATGACGAAGTCCTCACCGACACGCAGGATCGATACGCCATCTTCGCCGGTGGCCACCTGCATGTGAATCTCGTACGAATTCTGGCCCCAGGCCGCGTCCGGCGTCCATACCATAAAGGCGCCGATGGCCATCAGGGCCAGGCATGCTCGAAGTTGAGGAAGGAATCCCATCACGGGAGGCATCATACACCAGTTCGTTCCCATCGGGAAAGGGTTTACCAGTCCTTGATCGGCGCGCGGCGACCCTGTCCGCCCTTGCGGTGCATCTCCAGAATCCGCTGCTTCTGCCGTTCCTTCAGATCATCCAGCGCGCGCCGGGCCGCCTTGACCTCGGGAGACTCGGGCTTGCCCTGCTGCGGTTGCGGTTGGGGCTGCGGCTGATCCTGGTTCTGCTGATCTTGGTTCTGCTGATCTTGGTTCTGTTGATCTTTGTTCTGTTGATCTTTGTTCTGCTGATCTTTGTTCTGTTGATCTTTGTTCTGCTGATCTTTGTTCTGCTGATCTTTGTTCTGCTGATCCTGGTTCTGCTGATCTTTGTTCTGCTGATCTTTGTTCTGCTGATCCTGGTTCTGCTG
>PHBF01000158.1 GCA_002841905.1 Deltaproteobacteria bacterium HGW-Deltaproteobacteria-17 | reverse complement strand
CCCCCGGGATCTGCTCCGAGGTCTGGGAGGGGGTGCGGCGCAGCGACAGCCGCCGGGTCATCCTCAAGCTGCTCCGTTTCCTCACCGACGACCTCGACGCGGTCAGAGACCTGTGCTCCCGCTTCTTCCGCGAGGCCACGGCGGTCTCCTCGATCGGCCATCCCAACATCGTCGCCCTGCTCGATCATGGTCTGGACACGGAGACCGGACAGGCCTTCCTGGTCTTCGAGCACCTCTCCGGCGAGACGCTGATCTCGGCCCTCAGGCGTTGGTCGATGCCCCGGGATCTGATCAGCGGGCTCGACGTCGCGATCCAGATCACCGAAGGCATGAAGCAGGTCCACCGCCTTGGAATCATCCACAGGGATCTCAAACCGGCCAACGTGTTCCTGGAGACCACCCCCGCAGGCCCCCGTGTGAAGATCCTCGACTTCGGCCTGGCCAAGATCCGCAACACCCCACATCTGGCCACGCTCACCCGTGAAATGATGTACGGGACGCCGGCCTATCTTTCGCCCGAGCAGGCCCGCGGCGAGGAGCCCGACGAGGCCACGGACATCTATTGCCTGGGGGTGTTGATGTTTGAATTGTTCACGGGAAAATTACCATTCAACGGCAAGCCCATGCAGTTGATCCTGGCGCATCTGCAAAAAGCGCCGCCCGATCCTCACCAGATTCATCCGGAGCTTTCTCCCGAGCTCGCCCGGTTGATCCTGAAGTGCATGCATAAAGATAAATTGCAACGGTACCCCGATATGGCCCAACTACAGGTCGCATTGCAAATTATCAAGGATCAGCATCTCCAGGCGGCGACCACTTCCGTCGAACAACCCTGAAAGAAATGTCCGACCCGGTCGCGTTTTGTGGCCTGGTTGCAAGATGAATCCCCATGGAACGCACGACGGGGGTTCACGACTGTATCATTATTTCACACGTCCAGGCCGCCCGGAGCCCTTGTTGCGCTCATTTTTGATGACCGCAGAGCCTTGGCACGGCGATTGCAGATTCTCGGGGCGCTTCAGACCTGACGTCTGATCCGGAAGGAGACCGAAGCCATGACCATCACTTCCTTGTTTTTCGCCCTGTCCCTGCTGACCGCCCCGACCCCGCAGGCCGCCGACGTGATCTCAGAGTATGACGAACCCATGGAGGTCGTGACGCCGCCGGCCGTGCCGTCCCCGACGTGCGGCGCCCCCGTCGCGCCCGGATGCGGTCGCACCACGCCGGTCCGGTTCTGCCAGCTGCAACCGTGCCCGGCCAACTTCCCATGCTACCGCAACGCGCAGGTCGCCCCCGTCCCGCCCGAGTTCGCGCTCATGCCGGCGCCCCCGCGGATCTACAAGAACCCGCGCGTCGAGCACCCCTTCGGCGTGAACTTCAATTATGCCGGACCGGCCCTCTTCGGTGTCTCCCTGACGCACTTCATCACGCCCACGCTCCAGCTCGAGGCCGGCATCGGTCCGATCACGCGCTTCTTCGGCGGCACCTATCACTTCGGCGGCGAGCAGGCTCGGAAACTGTGGACCCCGTATGTCGGTCTCTCCGTGGTGGACTTCATCAACGGCATCGATGACGGCGAGAACGCGTTGTTCGGGGTGTACGTCCCCTTCGGCGTGCAGTACTCCGGCCGCGGCGGCATGACCTTCTCCATCGAGGGCGCCTGGGCCCACATCGGCGGGACCGACGGCGAGTCCATCGACGTGCCCTGGTTCGGCATCAAGATCGGCTACCGCTTCTGATCTTTTCGCCCCCTGCAGATTTCTTCAGTAAATCAAAAAATTAAAAGTGGAAGGCGAAGTAGAACGAGTAGGTGTGGACGCTGACGTCGGTGTAGTCGGTGGAGAAGTCACCGACATCGGCGCCCGTGCTCGTGAAGCCCAGGACATATTCGGCGCCGAAGCTCAGGTTGCGGCTGATGTAATACTCGGCGCCCAGGGTGCCGTAGAGGCCGAAGCCGGTGATGTCGACGTCGTCCTGGCCCTCTTCGGCGAGGGTGCCCTTGTAGAAGCCGAACATGCCGCCGGCGTACACGGAGACCTTGCCGGAGGTGATGAAGTGGTACTGGACGCCGCCGCCCAGACCGAACATCGTGTAGGAGTCCTCATTGCCCTCGGCGTCCCGCGTGGTGGTCTGGAACTGGAAGGCGCCGCGCACGGCCAGCTTCTCGTTCAAATAATAACGGCCGCCGATGCCGTACTGGGCCAACGCGTTCATCGGGTTCATGTTGTCGTCGGGAGACACGGCCAAAAACGCGCCCGAGGTCAGGCCGCCGTTGGCGAAGCCGCCGAAGGAGAAAACCAGCGACTTGGTCCCGGCCATCAGCGGTGTGTCGCCCGAGGGGGCCACTTCCTCGGCCGCCCTGGGGGTGGCCGCCGGGGTCGAGGACGTCGTGGAGGACACGCTCTCGTTGGTGGTGTTCGTCGGGGTCTCGGCGGTGGTGTCCGTCGATTCCGGGTCCTGCGCGAACGCCGGGGTCGCAAAGAACGCACACAGCACGGAAATGAAGACAAAACGATTAAACATTTTCTAAACTCCTTAAAGATTGTTATGTGCCGTCATTGGCATCCGTTTGTAGATAACGGAAACCGGCCAAAACCGCAACCCGAAAAATTCGTTATCCTTCGTTTCTGCCATGAATCTGTACTGCACCACGCCGTACCGGATGTGCTAGTCTGTGGCGTCCCGCCGCGGAGGTGACCGTCGATGCGATCTGGTTTGAATTCCCTGTTCTCCTGCCTGGCCCTGGCCATCCTGCTCACGACCGGCGGTTCCCTGATGTTCCCGCGCCAGGCCGCCGCCCGGACCGGAGATCCCCCGGCACCACCACTGCCCCCGCCCGTGACCGCGCCCGCGACGCCGCCCACCACCACGCCCACGACCGACGCGACCGCCACGACCCCGGAAGAAGCCGACTGCGACGGGACCGACCTCAAGGGGGAGACCTGCCAGTCCCTGGGCTTCACCGGCGGCACCCTGGGGTGCAAGCCCGAGAAGGAGTTTGACTTTTCCGCCTGCTTCAAGTGCGGCAACGGCATCGTGGAGCCCGGCGAGGACTGCGAGGCCAAGCGCCCGATCACGCAGACGTGCAACGCTTCCGGCTATCCGGGCGGGACCCTCGGCTGCCAGGCCGACTGCACCTTCGACACCTCGGGCTGCAACCGCTGGAGCCAGCTCGCGGTGGGCAGGCACCACGCCTGCGGGCAGGCCTCCGACGGCGCCCTCTGGTGCTGGGGCAACAACGGCTCCAACCAGCTGGGGACGCCCGCAGGGGCCTTCTCTACGGTCCCGGTGGCCGTGGCCCGCCTGGGCACCGAGATCCTGGCCTTCGCCGCAGGGGCCGAGCACACCTGCGCGCTCAAGAAGAACGGCTCGGTATGGTGCTGGGGCAACAACACCACCGACGGCCGCCTCGGCGACGGCTCCACGGCGCCCCGCTCCGCCCCGGTGAAAGCCTCCGGGCTCGACGCCGACGTGGTCGCGCTCTCCGCCGGGGACGTGCACACCTGCGCGATCAAGAAGGACGGCACCCTGTGGTGCTGGGGCGGCAACGGCAGCGGCCAGCTCGGCGATCTCTCCGTGGCCGAGCGTCACACGCCGGTGCAGGTCACGCGCATGGGCAACACCGTCGTGGCGGTCTCGGCAGGCCGGACGCACACCTGCGCGATCAAGAAGGACGGCACGGTGTGGTGCTGGGGAGACAACGTCAACGGCCAGCTGGGGCTGGAGCCCTCGGGCGCGGTGCTGTCTCCTTCGCAGGTCGCCGGGCTCTCAGGCACCGTGGTGCAGATCAGCTCGGGTCCGGGTCACACCTGCGCGGTGAAGAAGGACCGCACCGCCTGGTGCTGGGGAGACAACGCCACGGGCCAGCTCGGCGATCAGACGCTCGAATCGCGGCACAAGCCCGTGAAGGTGCAGTTGGAGCCGGCCGTGAGCCGCATCGGCGCCGGTGCGTTCCATGGATGCTCCCTCGACGGCAAGGGGGTCGTGTGGTGCTGGGGCAGCAACGCCGCCGGCCAGCTCGGCGACGGCACCGACACGCCCTCGGGCGCCCCGGTGCGCGTGCGGTTCCCGGCCCGCACCCAGATCGTGTCATTGGGCGTGGGCGAGCGGCATGCCTGCGCGCTGACCCAGACCGGCGCGATCCTCTGCTGGGGCGACAACGCCTTCGGCCAGATCGGCTGTGGCACGCCCCTCCGGCGCGAGACCCCGACGCTGGTGACGGGACTGCCGTCGCGGCCCGCCTCGATCTTCGCCGGGTTCTCCCACACCTGTGCGATCCTGGCCAACGGCACGGTGTCCTGCTGGGGCGACAACGCCTTCGGCCAGCTCGGCGACGGCACCACCACCGCCCGGGGCGTCCCGGCGAAGGTCTCGGGCCTGACCGGGCGTATGGCCAAGGTCGCCGCCGGCCGCGATCACACGTGCGCGCTGGCCACCGACGGCGCCGTCAGTTGCTGGGGCAAGAACACCGAGGGCCAGCTCGGCGAATCCTCCGGCCAGCCCTCGAAGACCGCCCAGCCTGTCGCCGGGCTCGAGGCCGACGTGGCCGGGATCTGCGCCGGACTCGAGCACACCTGCGCGCGCAAGCTCGACGGCTCGGTGTGGTGCTGGGGCGGCAACGGGGACGGCCAGCTCGGCACCGGGGACAACCGGAACCGCAGCGCCCCCACCCGGGTCACCTTCGAGGGGGAGGTGGCTTCCGTCAAATGCGGCTATTTCCGCACCTGCATGCTCATGAAGGACGGGACGATCTTGTGCTGGGGGCAGAACAACTACGGCCAGCTCGGCGACGGCACCAAGGTGAACCGCTCCAGGCCGACGCGGATCCCCACCTTCTTCAACGCCGGGGGCGTGTTCGTCGGGGGAAGGCACACCTGCGCCACCCGCAGCGATCGTTCCCTGTACTGCTGGGGGTTCAACTTCTACGGCCAGCTCGGTGACGGAACCACCGAGGATCAGCCGAGCCCGGTGATCATCACCAGGCTCGGCACGGGGGTCGCCTCGGTGGCCCCAGGAGAGTCCCACGCCTGCGCGGTGAAGTCCGACGGCACCCTCTGGTGCTGGGGCAAGAACGACGACGGTCGCGTTGGCGACGGCTCCACGAACCTGCGCCGCCTCCCGTTCTCCCTGCCGCTGCCGGCGGGGATCACGGCCACGGCGGTGGTGACCGGCGCCACGCACAGTTGCGCCCTGTACTCCGATTCGACCCTGCGCTGCTGGGGCTCGGGCCTGGCCGGCCAGCTCGGGGACGGCACCATCGGCCGCTTCAACCAGCCGCGTTCGATCCTGTTCCGTTGACCTGCGCACCTCTTCGCGCGGGCACCGGGATCCGAATCCGCCGCAATTTTCAATTGCTATTTAAACAAACAAGGTGGCAGCACCGAGGACGAGATACCATGCCAGCACGAGCCCTGCGGTGGTCAACGCCAGCACGCCGCAGGTCCGGCGCAGGCGGCGATCGGTGTGCGTGCGCATGGTGAGCATGCGCGCGAACACCCAGCCGGTGGCGGACACGCCCACGGGCACGAACAGGGGCACCGGCATGGGGATGAACAGCAGCACCAGGCCGCCCAGGGAGATGAGAAGCGTGACGAAGAACCACATCGGATCCTACGAGTAACGCAAAACGCGCTTTTTCGCAAAGAAAGCCTCGGAATTTGCGCACCTTCAACGCAGGCTTTTCCCCGGGGGCGAAGAAAAATACACCCTTTGACCATATGTTTCAAAACCTCTGGTTTTCGCCGAACCGCGGTGCTATACCCCGCGCGATCGGGGAGCGGCGATGCCCGCCGCCACGTACCGAGGTCTGCAAAGGAGTCGTTCCCATGATCTGGCTGGTCGCATCCTTCGGCGTCTTCATGGCCGGCGCGGTGCTGTGTCTGTTCCTCGGCCCGTCGACGATCCGCCGGCTCGGGCCAGCCGCGACCATCACCGGCGCCGCCCTCGGCGCGGTGCCCGTGACCCAGGCGCTGTGGCACGGCAGCGAGTTGTACTGGGACCGTGGATGGGCCATGCCCCTGGGCGCCTTCCACTTCGGCATGGACGCGCTCTCGGCCTGGTTCGCCGGCGCGATCCTGCTGCTGGGCTCCCTGGCAGCGGTCTACGCCTCGGGATACCTGCGCGATCAGGAGGAGCGCAGGAACACCGGCGTCTTCTGGTTCCACTACCTGCTGCTCGTGGCGAGCATGCTCGCCGTGGTCACCGCGCGCAACGGCATCCTGTTCCTGCTGGCCTGGGAGGCCATGGCGCTGACCTCGTTCTTCCTGGTGATCTTCGACCACGAGGAGGAGAGCGTGCGCCGGGCGGGCTGGATCTACCTGGTCGCCACCCACGTGGGCACCGCGTTCATCCTGGTCCTGTTCGCGCTGCTGGGGAGGACGTCGGGTTCGCTGGACTTCGCCGGCTTCGGCGCCGTCGCGGCGCACCGCGAGGTGGCCTCGGTCGTGTTCGTGCTGGCCATCGTCGGCTTCGGCACCAAGGCCGGCTTCATGCCCATGCACGTGTGGCTCCCCGAAGCGCACCCGGCCGCCCCGTCCCCGGTGTCGGCGCTGCTCTCGGGCGTCATGATCAAGACCGGCATCTATGGACTGGTCCGGGTGCTCACCTTCCTTGGCACGCCGCCCGCCTGGTGGGGCTGGACGCTGATCGCCATCGGCGCGGGCTCAGGCATCCTGGGCGTGCTCTTCGCGCTGGCGCAGTCG
>PHBF01000157.1 GCA_002841905.1 Deltaproteobacteria bacterium HGW-Deltaproteobacteria-17 | reverse complement strand
CCAGGTGGTTGAAGCGGAAGTGCGGGGCGCGGTCAACGATGAGCCCCGCGCGCACGGCAGCGCGGCCCAGTTCGTTGAAGTCGCGCATGATCACGTACAAACGGCCGTCGAGCTCGTCGATCTCCTCGGTGTCCAGCACCGGGCGCCCCTTGGCGGACTCGGCCTCGCCGAAGGCGCTCCACAGGCGCTCGCGCAGGGCGGCGTGCTCGTCGAGGCGTTTCTGCACGGGCGTCTCAGGGGCGATGCGCCCACGATGGGCCGCCAGCATCCTGGCCAGCATGTCGTTGGAGGGCAGCAGATCCACGTCGTCGACCGCGCGGGCGTTGGCCAGATCCACGGCCACGGCGGAGTCCTCGCGGGCCAGGGGGGCCAACGCGCCGATGGCCTTCTTGTTCCAGATCCAGCCCTCATGGACGGCGGCGTTGCGCTCGGCCACCGTGAGGGCGCGTTCGGTGAGCTTTCTGGGCCGGGCCGCGATGGCTTCGTGGTGCCGCTGCAGCAGCTCCAGGAACTTCGTCAGTTCGGTTGAACCCTGGCCGTACTCGGTGAACACGTCCAGGTTCTCCTTCCACAGGGCGGCCGTGTCCTGTCCCTGCAGATGGATGCCGGCGGAGCCGAAACGGGCGCCGATGGTCTTGTATCTCTTTGCGTCGTAGGCGGATCGGGTGATCATGCGATCAGAGTGCTCCTTCCTGGTCAGGCGGGGCGTCGTCGCGCCCCGGAGGGTTCATGGTGCGTCCGACCCCCCAGCAGGCCGCACGCAAAAAAACTTGTGGTGTCACCTTCGGTCCACAGGAAACTGAAGACTTGAGTGATGATTGTGCGTTATTAGATCCATGATCCGGTTCATGTCAATGGTAAAGTTTCGGGAACATCGGAAGAACTTATCTTTTTTCTTCGCAATGCCATTGATCCCCCCCCAGGTGAAGGTGTGGAGCACGTCGGCGTCGCCAAGAAGCGGCTTTGGGGCGGAGAAAAGCCCGTCGGCGATGCCGTGAGAGGCATGGGAGGTTTCGTTGGAAACGCCAAGGCGTTCGTGAGGCCAGGTGAGGAGACGATGGGATCCCATGGCGCCACAGTGAAGTCCGATGGCGAAGGAGTGAAGTCCGATGGCGGGGGAGTGAAGTGGATCGGCGGCACAGGGACGCCGGTTCGCCGATTCAATGGAAAGATGGGAGCTTTCGTTTTTTCATCCGGCGCGACCGTGGGTCGGGTTCGCGCGACCGTGGGTCGGGTTCGCGCGACCGTGGGTCGGGTTCGCGCGACCGTGGGTCGGGTTCGCGCGACCGTGGGCGGGGTCGGCGCGACCGTGGGTCGGGTTCGCGCGACCGTGGGAGAGATCAGCGCCAGCCGGCGTCGAGCTCCATGAGGCGGCGGAACTCGGCCAGGAAGCGTTCGTTGTCCTCGCGCAGGCCCGGGCTCACGCGGATCGCGCCCGGGAAGCCGTTGCCCCCCATGGGGCGCACGATGATGCCGGTCTTCTGCAGCTCGGTGAACAGCCAGGTGGCGTCCTTTTTCGTGTCGATGAGGATGAAGTTGGTGCGGCTCGGGGGGATGGTGACGGGGAGCCCCGCCAGACCGGCGAGCAGGAAGGCGAGCTCGCGGTCGTTGTGCTCCCGGGAGCGGCGCACGAAGTCGTCGTCGTCCATGGCGGCCATGGCGCCCTCCTGGGCCACGAGATTGATGTTGAACGGAAAGCGGCAGGACATCAGGCCCGCGACGATGTCGGCGGGACCCACCCCGTAGCCGGCGCGGATCCCCGCCAGCCCCTGGGCCTTGGAGAAGGTCCGCGAGAGCATCACCCGGCGACCCTCCCGGAGGTGACGCAGGGGATCGGGCATGTCCTGCTCATCGTAGAAACCCGTGTACGCGGCGTCGTAGACGACCAGCACGTCCTCGGGCACGGCGGCCATGAGCCGGTCGAACTCCGCGCCGGTGAACCAGGTCCCGGTGGGGTTGGTGGGGTTGGCCAGGAAGATGATCTTGGTCTTGTCGTTGACGGCCCGGATGATGCCGTCGATGTCGTAGCGGTACCCGCCGTCGATCATGGGAACCATGTGCAGGGTGGCGCCGGCCTTCCGGGGGACCAGGTAATAGATGGCGAAGGTGCCGGCGCTGGTGACCACCTCGTCGCCCTCGTTCAGGAAGGCGATGCCGGCCAGCTCCAGGATCTCCACGCTGCCGGCGGCGGCGAAGACGTTCTCGATGTCCATGCCGTGGCGCTGGGCGATCTTGCGACGGTAGTAGTAGGCGTGATCGTCGGCGTACAGCCCCACCTGGTCCACGGCCCGGTGCATGGCCTCCCGCGCCAGGGGGGAGACGCCCAGGGGGTTCTCGTTGGAGGCGAGCTTGGCGATCCGGCCGGTGAGGCCATGCTCACGACGGACCTCCTCGATGGGCTTGCCGGCGACATACGGTTTGAAGGTCTTCAGGGGTTCACGCAGGAGGCTCTTGAAGGCCATGGGAGGTTCCTCTCGGGGGGATGGGGGTTGACTGCTCATTCACAACTCACCTAGGTCGCTATAGCAAAGGGACGCGAGTGGATACAACCCCCGTGAGGCTTTTTGTCGGTTTTTCTTGCGGGCCCGGGGAAGCGGAGAGCCGGCCTGGACGCAAACCCCTTGCCCGGCACCGGCGGTTGGTTGTACATTGCGCGACGGGGCGGCCGGGGCCGTGCCTCCGATCCGCGAACCCAAAGGAGCTTTCATGAATCCGCTGCAGAAATCCAACCGTCTACCCCAGCCCACGGGTCCCGTGGTGCAGATCATCATGGACGGCGTCGGCATCGCCGCGCCCGGTCCTGGCAACGCCGTCGCGGCGGCCTTCACCCCCACCCTCGACTGGCTGCAGCGCACCTGCCCGTTCCTGAGCGTGGCGGCCCACGGGAAGGCCGTGGGGCTGCCCAGCGACGACGACATGGGCAACTCCGAGGTGGGCCACAACGCGCTGGGCGCGGGCCGCGTGTTCGACCAGGGCGCCAAGCTCGTCAACCGCGCCATCGAAAACGGGAGCCTGTTCGAGGGGGACACGTGGAAGGCCCTCGTGGGTCAGTGCGCCGGTGGGACGGGAAAGCTGCACTTCATCGGGCTGCTCTCGGATGGCAACGTGCACAGCCACATCGATCAACTGTTCGCCCTGCTCGACCGCGCGGCGGCCGACGGCGTGAAGACCCTGCGCGTGCACCCGCTGCTCGACGGGCGCGACGTGGGCGAGCGGTCGGCACTGCAGTACCTCGACCGGCTCGAGGAGCGGCTGGAGCGGCTGCGCGCCGCCGGGGTCGACGCCTGCGTGGCCTCAGGCGGCGGCCGCATGGTCACCACCATGGACCGCTACGAGGCCGACTGGCGCATCGTCGAGCGCGGCTGGAACGCCCACGTCCACGGCCAGGGCCGCCCCTTCCGCTCCGCGCGCAAGGCAGTCGAGACCATGTACGCCGACGACGCCGCGGCCACCGACCAGTTCCTGCCGGCCTTCGTGATCGTCGACGACGCGGGCGTCCCCGTGGGCCCCGTCACCGACGGTGACGGCGTGATCTTCTTCAACTTCCGGGGCGATCGCGCCATCGAGATCTCGCGCGCGTTCACCGAGAAGGCTCTGGACAAGTTCGACCGCGGGCGCGTGCCCGAGGTGATGTACGCGGGCATGATGGAGTACGACGGCGACCTGCACATCCCGGAGCGCTATCTCGTGTCGCCGCCGGCCATCGCCGAGACCCTGGGGGAATACCTCGCCCACGCGGGCCTGCGGTCCTACGCCACGGCCGAGACGCAGAAGTACGGTCACGTGACGTACTTCTGGAACGGCAACCGCTCGGGCCGCTTCTCCGACGAGCTCGAGACCTACGTCGAGGTCCCGTCGGACCGCGTGCCCTTCGAGCAGCGCCCGTGGATGAAGTCCGCCGAGGTGTGCGACGGCATCCTCGAGGCCATCGCCTCGGGCCGGTACGACTTCATCCGCGCCAACTTCGCCAACGGCGACATGGTGGGGCACACGGGCGTGTTCCGCTCCGCCACGGTGGCCGTCGAGGCCGTCGACCTGGCGCTGTCCCGCATCATCCCGGCCGTGAAGAAGGCCGGCGGCGTCCTCATCGTGACGGCCGATCACGGCAACGCCGACGAGATGTACATGACCAAGAAGGGCAAGGTCGAGACCGACGCCGCCGGCGAACCCGTGCCCAAGACCGCCCACACCCTCAATCCGGTGATGTACCTTATATATGACCCGTCCGGACGCTGGACCGTCGACCCCGACGTGCCCGCCCCCGGCATCGGCAACAACGCCGCGTCCGTGCTCAACCTGCTCGGCTATGAAGCTCCGGAGAACTATCTGCACACCCTGGTCCGGCCGGCATGACCCCCACCGTGACCGTGACCGCCACCCTGCCGGTGTTCTTCGGCGCCGTGATCCTCGAATGGGACGACGAGGGACTGATCAGCTGCCGCCTCGAGACCGACACCACCCTGCCCCACGCCGTGATCCCGCGTTCGCAGGCGGGGCGCCGCACGCTGGCCAACGACCGCCTGCTGGGCAGGGCGACGGCCTGGCTGCGCGACTGGGAGGCGCGTCGCTTCCGTCCCGTGGACTTCCCGATCCGCCTCGGGCTGGTCACCCCGTTCCAGCAGGAGGTGCTCGCCGCCATCGCCCGGATCGAACCCGGCACGACGGCCACCTACGCCGAGGTCGCCCGCAGGGTGGGGCGCCCCCAGGGAGCCCGTTCGGTGGGCCAGGTCATGGCCAGGAACCCCTGGCCGCTGTTCTTCCCTTGCCATCGTGTGGTCGGCACCTCAGGCCTGGGCGGGTTCGGTCCCGGCCTCGACCTGAAACGACGTTTGTTGACCCATGAGGGCGTTGTGTACATTATTTAGATTGGGCAAAGCAGATCACTTTTTTTCATGGGCCGGGTTGGTTGTCCCCCCGATTTTTCGACCCCTTGACCGCACCGCCTTGAATCTCCTTGATATCATTGAATATTTTCATTGCATTTTTTGTGATATTTTCATTGAAAACAAGAAAAAAAGGCCCACAATAGCTGTGAGATGACGACTGGGTCCACCACCTGGGCGCCAGCGGGTGAACGGACCCGCATCGAGGCATTGTGCGGCCGAACCGCATTTTCAAATTTTGTCCGCTGAAGACCAGCACGCGCCCGGTGGCATCCGCGGAGACGACCCTCGACGAGGAGGAGGAGCCTCCACTGCTCCCCGGCCGGGCCGCCCTCTTCCACCACCATTCCAGGAAACACGAAAACCAACAGGGTGAATCAAGGCATTGGCCGCCTGTGTCCATGAGGGCCAAGGAAAGTTCAAGATGAACATCATCGTGCTTCACAACATCGTCCCCCCCGACGCGCCCGCCGACGAACAGGACAACCTCGTCGAGGCCCGCCATGTCGCCGAAGGCCTCGAGGAGATCGGGCATGAGGTCCAGTTGATGCCGTTCGGCTTCAACATGGCCGAGACCGCGCGGATCCTGCGGGAGGCCGCGCCGGATCTGGTCTTCAACCTGGTCGAGACCATCGAGGGTGCGAGCACCTGGGCCTACCTCGCCAGCGCTCTGCTGGAGCATCTGGGCATCCCGTACACCGGCGGCTCCAAGGACAACCTCTACATCACCACCAACAAGGTGCTGACCAAGCAGCTGCTCAAGTCCAAGCGGCTTCCCACGGCCCCGTGGAACGCCAAGGCCGCCCCCGGGCACCTCTCCTTCCCGCCCCCGTACATCGTCAAGCCCGTGTGGGAGGAGGCCTCCGTCGACATCGACGACCACTCCGTGTTCTATGAGAGCAACGCCGCGGTCGCCTGCCTGGCCCAGAAGCAGGGCCGCCTGCCCGGCGGCTACTTCATCGAGCGCTTCATCGACGGCCGCGAGTTCAACATCTCCGTGCTGCCCACCCCCGGCGGCCCCTGGGTGCTGCCGCCGGCCGAGATCAGGTTCTCGGACTACCCTGAGGACAAGTTGAAGATCGTGGGCTACCGCGCCAAGTGGGACGACACCTCGTTCGAGTTCCACCACACCGTGCGCACCTTCGACTTCGAACCCGAGGACGCCTTCCTGATCAACCGCATCAAGGACGTCACGCGACGCTGCTGCAGGCTGCTGAACCTCGTGGGCTACGTCCGCGTGGACTTCCGCGTCACCACCGCCGGCATGCCCGTGATCCTCGAGGTGAACTCGAACCCCTGCATCAGCCCCGACGCCGGCTTCTTCGCCGCGGTCACCCGCGCCGGGCTCTCCCGGGCCGAGATGCTGTCGCTGATCTGCCAGGACGCGATGAAGCGCCGGCGCATGCCCAGCCGTTACGACTTCAACGCCGTGGCGCTGCCCGCCAGACTGGAGATTGGATGACCCAGGACGATCACGTCTTCACCATCCGCGAGACGGTCCTGCCGACCGACCCCGACGCGGTGCTGCACATCGTGGTCTCCACCGGTTTCTTCAACGCCGAGGAGATCCAGATCGCCGTCGAGCTCGTCGACGAGAACCTCCAGAAGGGCGCCGAGAAGAGCGGCTACCACTTCGTCTTCATGGAGTGCGGAGACGAGGTCATGGGCTACTCCTGCTACGGGCGCATCCCGGGCACGCTGTACTCCTACGATCTGTACTGGATCGCGATCGGGAAGCGGTGGCAGCGCCGGGGTCTGGGCAACCGGATGATGACCGCCACCGAGGAGCGCATCCGCGCCGCGGGCGACGATCCCACCGAGTAT
>PHBF01000156.1:6787-8194 GCA_002841905.1 Deltaproteobacteria bacterium HGW-Deltaproteobacteria-17 | reverse complement strand
GTCGCCGGGGGCTTCTCCTCACCGGGGTCGGGCATCAGCGCGAGGGCGACCAGGATGCCGGCGAACGCGATCAGGAAAAAGAGTACGGGGGCGGTCCGGTTCTTCATGGAATCCTAGGGTGCTTCCTCTTCCGGGCCGCGCGACCATTTGTAGGGGAGCAGGTGCAGCAGGTCGTGCTTCTTCAGGCGGTAGTACAGCGTGGAGCGGTTCATCCCGAGCAGCCGGGCGGCCGCGGCCATGTTGCCCGACGAGGCCTCGATCGCCTTGAGGATGCCCTTCTTCTCCTCGTCCTGGAGCAGGCCCGTCAGGGGCCGGGGTTCCATCACCGGCGGCGGGGTGATCTGGGCGGTGCCCTCCTGGGGGATGGCCGGATTGAACTGGAGATCGTCGCCCGTGAGCACGCCGTCGGAGGAGAGCACCATGGCGCGCTCGACGAGGTTCTCGAGCTCCCGCACGTTGCCGGGCCAGTGGTAGCCCAGCAGCTGCTCCATGAAGGTGTCCTCGATGCGGAGGATGTGCTTGCCCGTGATCGGGGAGAAGCGGGAGATGAAGTGCTGCAGCAGCAGGGGGATGTCCCCGGGGCGCTCCCGCAGGGGGGGGAGCTCGATCGGGAACACGTTGAGCCGGTAGTACAGGTCCTGGCGGAAGCCCGCCGAGGAGACCAGCGCCTCGAGGTTGCGGTGCGTGGCGCTGATCACCCGCACGTCGACCTTGATCGTCTCCTCGCCGCCGACGCGCTCGAACTCCCGCTCCTGGAGCACGCGCAGGAGCTTCACCTGGACCTCCGGCGGGATGTCGCCGACCTCGTCGAGGAAGAGCGAGCCGCCGTCGGCCAGCTCGAAGCGGCCCATGCGCCTGGCCACGGCCCCCGTGAAGGCGCCCTTCTCGTGGCCGAACAGTTCGCTCTCCAGGACACCCGGGCTCAGCGCCGCGCAGTTGACCTTGACGAACGGCCCGTCGCAGCGGGGCGAGTTCAGGTGGATCGCGTGGGCCACGAGCTCCTTGCCGGTGCCGGTCTCGCCGCGGATGAGCACCGTCGACGAGGTGGGGGCCACGCGCTCGATCTGGTGCAGCACGCGGGCGAGCCCTTCGGAGTCCCCCACGATGTTGCCGAAGTTGAAGTCCTGGTGGGACCGTTCGTCGAGGTATCCGGCGTAGGCGCGCAGCTTGGCCTCGAGGCGCTCGTTCTCCTCGCGCAGGTGGTAGATCTCCTGCACCTGCTGGATCACCGACTTCAGTTCCTCGGCGTTCCAGGGCTTGGTCACGAAGCGGTAGATGTGCCCCAGCCGGATCGCCTCCACGAGCACGTCGACGTCGCGGTAGGCAGTGAGGATGATCGGCAGGGCCTGCGGCCGCACCCGGCGGGCCTCGCGGAGGAACTCGAGCCCGGTCATCCGGGGCATGCGC
>PHBF01000156.1:0-6713 GCA_002841905.1 Deltaproteobacteria bacterium HGW-Deltaproteobacteria-17 | reverse complement strand
AGATCACCACGGAGATGGGCTTCTGGCGGAGGATCTCGAGGCCCTCCTCGCCCGACGCAGCGGTGAACACGGTGAAGGTGGAGCGGAAGTTGAACCGGAAGACGTTGAGGTTGTCCTCCTCGTCGTCGACGTACAGGATGGGATAGTTCCGGGCGTCCAGGGTCACGGGTGCATCACCTTCTCCGGACCCGGCTGGCGGCGTCCGTGGATGCATACTAGAAGAACCCGCGTGCAATGAAAAGCGGAGAATTCACTGCACGCAGGTGAAGCGCTCGCAGTTGGAGCTGCCGTCGGTCTGGCTCACGCAGGTGTAGCCGGGGGCGCAGTCGGCCGCGCCGGCGCAGAGCTTGCGGCCGCAGTATCCGTTGGTGCAGGACATGCCGTCAGGGCAGGGGTCGCCGGCGCTGCAGGTCTTCAGGCAGTACCCAGCCAGGCAGCGGTTGAAGCCGACGGGGCAGTCGACGGCGTCGGTGCAGCCGCGGCAGACGCCCGTGGGCAGGGAGGGCGCGCAGGTCAGGGCGCCGCCGCAGTCGCCGTCGAGCACGCACTGGAAAGGGATGGCTGGGTCGACGCAGTAGCCGTCGAGGCAGGAGAAGCCGGTGGGGCAGTCGGCCGTGGCGTCGGGCACGCAGTCGCCCTGCCCGTCCTCGACGTAGCCCTCGTCGCAGACGCAGACCGGCCCGGACTGGGAGAGCTCGCAGGTGCCCCGGTTGAGCCCGGTGCAGGGGTTGGGATCGCAGGAGTCCACGCAGGCGCCGTCGATGCAGGACGCGCCGGGATCACAGGCACCTCCGGGGTTGTACGGCGAACACACCGTGTCCAGGCAGGGGACGCGCGTGCAGAACCCCGAGCCGTCGCCGTCCGGATCCACGCACAGCGTGCCGTGGACGCAGTCGAGATCCGAGGCGCAGACCGGCGCGGTGCAGAACCCGACGCCCATCGCGCACTGGCCGAACGCGCAGTCCTCGGGGGCTCCGCAGGGGACGCCGCAGGTGCCGAAGGGGCTGCAGGAGAAGCCGGTGGGGCAGTCGTCGGGCTCTCCCTCGCGGCAGCCCGTGCACAGGCCGCCCAGCAGGGTGGGATCACAGGTGGTGGGGTTGCCCTCGGCCGGGGTCAGGTTCTCGTGGCAGTCGAAGTCGGCCAGGCACTGGGCCCCATCCTCGGAGGGCGGGACGCACACGTCGCCGGTGCACACGGTGTCGGTGGGGCAGGTCTCCCACACCTCGAGCTCGCAGCCGTCCCCGGTGTCGGAGAAGCCCGTGTCGCAACGGCACTCGTAGCCGGGTTCCGCCGCGATCTCCACGCAGGTCCCGCGGTGCAGCCCCGCGGTGGTGCAGGGATCGGCGTCGCAGGGCCCCGGGTTGTTGAAGTTGTTGATATTATTGATGTTGTTGATGTTGTTCAGATTGTTGACGTTGCTGGCGTTGTTGGACGCGGGGTCGTCGTCGCAGGCGACGAGCATCCACAGGGTGAGCAGGATGAAGATTCGGTTTCGCATGGGTTACTCCTGGGTCTCGACGCGCAGTGAGACCGGGAAATTATTGTGCAGATCCGTTGAAATGCAAGCAGAATCGGCCCCGCCGGGGTCGTTCAGATCCGGGGGGTGGGTGGATCGCTGGGAGGAGGATTAACGGAGGCGGCGGCGCAGGGAGAAGAAGAGCCCCACGGCCAGCAGCAGGAAGAAAGAAGCATTGGGTCGGCTGGAGGAGCCGGCCGAGCAGGAGCAGCCGTCCTTCTTTGCGGGGGGCTTCTCGGTGCTGCCGTCGGTGTCGGCATCGACGTCGCCGTCGGTGTCGCCGTCGGGGCCCGCGTCGGGATCGACGATGGGATCGGTGGACACGGTGGCCTCGACGTCCAGCGTCGTCTGCGGGCAGTTGGCGTGGGTCACGCTGAAGTACACCTCCTGGCCGGTCGGCAGGGGCGGCGTGTCGTTGATCGTCCAGACCAGCTCGGTGGCGGTGGCGCCCAGGGGCGACTCCAGGGGGCTGGCGGGCCAGGCACGGTCATACGTCTGGATGCGCGGCAGCATCATGCCGCCATACACGTTGACGAGCTCATACTGGACCATCTGGCCGCCGCGGCCGTACACCCTGTACTGCAGGTCGGTGCCGCCCATGGGCGTCAGGTCCAGGGAGACCGTGAGCGAGGTGGCGTTCTCAGGCACCATCACCTGGTACTGGAACATCGTCGTCAGATCGACGTCCATGTAATCGAGCATGCCGCGCAGCTGGGCGCAGTCGCCGCCCATGGCCGCGCCCAGGGTGTCCAGTCCGAAGACCGACACGCGGCGCGGCTCGTCGAGGGGGATCCAGCGTCCGCAGATGTCCAGGCCCTTGGCCTCGATCACCGTCTGCACGGCGGCGATCTGGTTGGTCGTGACGTCCCCGGCGGTCTCCATGTCCTCGAGGGTGGTCACCAGGGTCTCCGCATAGTCGCGGAAGGTGGACGCCGCCGTCAGGCGGGTGAGGGTGGTGAAGATGGCCTCGTCGGCGATCTCCGCGCCCAGCTCGACGCGCACCTGCCAGTTCAGGGCGCCGATCAGTTCACCGTCCATGTGCTCCTCGCCGACCATGTCGTCGGGGCACACCTTGCTGTTGTTGGAGAGGTCGCGGGACGCGCCGGGCTGGATCATCTCGAGGGAGTAGGCGCCGATCACGGGGGAGTCGTTGAGGGAGGCGGGGAAGTAGTCCGCCAGGCCCTCGTGCAGCCCCAAGGGCATGCGGTTGATGCCGTACTGGTCGGCCTGCTGGACGCCCAGGTCGATGGCGCTGTGGGCCACCACGGAGTGGGTCATCTCGTGCATGACCACGTCGCCGCCGTAGGCCAGGTCGACGTTGGTGCCCTGGCCCACGAAGAGGCCGTCGTTGCCGTTCTGCATCGGGGTGTAGTAGGCATTGTCCATCGGGGTCTTGGTGCCGCCGGCCTCGGAGTGCACGTTGGCCACGACGGTGACGTCCACCGGAGGCGTGTAGCCCAGGGCGCGGAAGTGGGCGTCCATGCGGTCGACGTGATGGTACAGGTTCACCGCGGCCGCGAAGTCGGTGTAGTCCAGGGTCAGGACCGGATCATAGAGGAAGTTGCCCGACGCGTCGGACGTGGGGATCTCCTCGACCTCCATGTTTTCGGGATCGGGCATGCCCTGGTTGGCCGTGGCGGTCACGCAGTTCCACACGTGGCCCGCGCGTCCCACGAGCGCGTCGGTGGACGTGAGGTTGGCCAGCTCGACGTCGATGGGGTCCGGCGTGCGGGCCGGGTCGATGCCGTACACGCGTCCCTGGGCGTTGAACCAGGCGCGGTCGATGAGGATCACGTTCATGCTGAACGCGTCGACCAGGACGTGGAACTTCTTGAGCCCCACCCAGGCGACCACGAGGTAGGCCAGGCGCGCGGGCTTGCCCGGGAGCAGCACCAGCGGGGGATCGAGGTCCAGGGGCAGCACGGTGTTGAGCGTGTTCTCGGCGGCCAGCACCGCCAGCTCGGGGGCCTTCGGCGTCCCGGCGGGGATCGCCAGGTCCTTCAGCGGCTCGCCCCACACGTGGGTGACGCGGCCCAGGAGATCCAGCTCGACCTTCAGGTTGTGTCCGTACACCGGGACTCCCTGAATGTTCTGGCCGAACACGATGAGGTTGCGACTGGCGGCCGGCACGCGCGCGATCGCCGCCAGCTGCCGGGCATCCCACCCGAAGCGGGGGGCGTTGCGCTGCAGGAACGCCGCGGCCGTCACCGATGGGGGCAGGGTGGAGGCGGACTCCCCCTGGATGCGTCGGACCGAACCCTGCGCGATTCCGGAAAAGGTGAGTGTCAGCGTGAACAGGAGAACAGAAAGATGCCGCATGAGAAACCTCCGTAGCGTGACATTGCATACCGCGAAGGACCGGTGTGGTGCAAGCTGACAGTCTCCTTCGGCTTCAGAAAAATGAAGGGAACGTCATTCTCCGGGAGCAGGGCCGGCGTCCAGGCAGTCCCCGGGGGTGTTGAGATTTCTGAACGGTCCCGGATCGGAGACCGGGACCTGCCGTATGGCGGCGGGGTGATCGAACATGGCCTGACGCAGCCCGTCACGCGTCAAGGATGAAATCCATCGGCAAAGGATGTGTCGTTTGGCAAGCAAAGGGTGCCCTGTGCGATTATTGTTGCATGGAACGGCGCCGTCCCAGGAGCCAAGCTCAAAGGCCAGTGTCTGCAGCGTTTCAGGTTGGATTAGCGGAAAATCCACCGGCCAGATGCAAAAGGAAGCCTGAAAGAGGGACTGACGGGCCGACAAGGCCACATGAATGGAAGACAGCATGTCCCCGTCAGGATCGGCGTTGATGCAAACATCGGGAGTATAGTCAAGAATATTTGAGAGGATCGGCGCCTGGTTCGGCGTGCGAAGAACCCACAGCGCGGGCCAGGCCAGGGACCGCAGGGTGTCGGCGATGTGGGCAGCGAAGGGCCTGCCATGGACGCGGGCGAACACCTTCGGGCCGCCCATGCGGGTTCCGGCGCCGGCCGCCAGCACCAGGACCAGGGGCGGCGAAGGCTCCGACGGAGTTGTGACGGTGATCACATCCACGGCTGCAGGGGAAGTCCGGCGCGGAGCGCGATCAGTTCGGCGACGACCGAGACCGCGATCTCCGCGGGCGTCTGGGCGCCGATGGGGATACCCACGGGGGTCCGCAGGCCCTCGACACGGTCCGGAGAGACGCCGGACTCCAGCAGCTGGCGCTTCATGCCAAGCGCCTTCTTCCGGCTGCCGATGATCCCGACATAACTGAAGTCATGCCGGAGCAGGCACGCGGCGGCCTCGGCGTCGCGGGAGTGCTGGTAGGTCATGACCAGCGCGCAGTGCCGCGCGCCCACCGTCAGGCCGCTGCACAACTCCGGGAATTGGCCGATGTGGACGCGGACGCCCGCAGGCCAGGCGAAATCGGCGATCTCGGGCCGGTCGTCGAGGATCTCCACGAGGAATCCGGCGGAGAGGGCCAGGGGGGCCACAGCCTGCGCCACGTGACCGCCGCCGGCGATGGTGAGTCGCCAGGGGGAGTAGGGCTCGAAGAACAACTGGACCTGCCCGCCGCAGGACATGTTGAGGTCCTTCTCCATCGAGAAGGTCCGTGTGAACGCGGGGCCGCCCGACGCCAGCAGCTCCAGGGCCAGGCGGTGTGCCGTGTGCTCGAGGTTTCCGCCCCCCACGGTGCCGTGCTGGGTTCCGTCGGAGTAGACGGCCATCCGGAAACCAGTGCGTGCCGGCGTGGAGCCGTGGGCGTCCACACACGTGACCAGCACGAAATCCTTGTTCTCGCGGGCATCCTCGACGAGCTTGGCGAACAGTCCGAACTGCATGATGCATCCTTCCCCGGGCGGGCCCGGTGCAGGACAAGACAGATAAATCGCCCGACGCGGGGATGCAAGCTGAAAAGGCCGGGGATCCGGGTGCGGCCGGGCGCCCGGGTTCCGCCAGCAGCGTCAGTCAGGTTGAATTAAAGTATTAGATCGTCTATTGTGGCCGCTTGTGAAAGTGCCGGACCCCGACATGAGTGTTTCTCCTTCCTCCTTCGCAGCAGCCCCCGACGCGCCGATCCCGGTCGCCCACGGCTTTTCCACCCGGCTCGGTGGCGTCTCCACCGGCGTGTTCCACGCCAACAACATGCATGAAAAGAAGGGGGACACCCGGGAGAACGTGGCGGAGAACCGAAGGAGGTTCCTTGCGGGGCTGGGACTCGATCCAGGTGGTTTGTTCGTCGTCGAACAGGTGCACGGCACCGACATCCTCGACGTCGACGGGCTGGTGCCCGGTCAGACCGACGATCTGGAATACGACGGGCTCGTCACGACCCGCCCCGGGTTCACCCTCGGCGTCACCACGGCGGACTGCCTTCCGGTGCTGCTGGCCGCCCGAAACGGCAGGGCCGTGGCGGCGCTCCACGCCGGATGGCGCGGACTCGAGGCGGGCATCCTGTCGCGCGGCGTGGAGGCCGTGTGTTCTCGCGCCGGCTGCGATCCCGGCGACCTGTGGGCCGCGGTGGGGCCCGGCATCGCAGCCTGCTGTTTCGAGATCGGCCCCGAGGTGGTGGAGGCCTTCCTGACCCGCGGTTTTCCGGATTCGTTCTTCCATGTCTCGGCCACGGGCCGGTCCCACGGTGATCTTCCAGGCATGGCCGCATGGAACCTGTCCCGCGACGGCGTCGTCGCGGTGCACCGCCTCGCAGGCTGCACGTTCTGCGAGCCCGGAAAATACTACTCGTACCGGCGTGACGGATGGCCCAACGGCCTGCAGTTGTCGGTCATCGGCCTGCGCGGCGTTCTGCAGGAGCCCACGCGATGACCGACACCACGAAGCCCCCCGTCACCGAACCGACCGCCGCGCCGCTGCCCGGACCCGATCCGAGGCTGGAGAGGCTCGCCGTGTTCTCCCGGGAGCTCGCGGCTGTGGCCGGGGACGCGGCTGTGGCCGGGGACGCGGCTGTGGCCGGGGACGCGGCTGTGGCCGGGGACGCGGCTGTGGCCGGGGACGCGGCGGTGACCGAGCCCGTGCCTGTGGCCGAGACGGCCACGGCGGCCGAACCCGCAGCGGTGACCGAACCCGTGCCGGTGGCCGAGACGGCCAATGCGGCCGACACCCTCGTCAGCCTGCCGGTCGTCGACACCGCGCCGCTCGTGGGCGCGGAGAACCCCCCGGCATCCGATGCCAACACCCCCGCGCCCGTGCACGATGCTGGCCCCGTTCCCGG
>PHBF01000155.1 GCA_002841905.1 Deltaproteobacteria bacterium HGW-Deltaproteobacteria-17 | reverse complement strand
GCGTCGTCACGATGGGCGCCGCGGGCAGATCGAAGGGCACCGCGTCCTGGCGGGCGGGCTTGCTGGTGTTCATCGAGGCGGCCATCTCCTGGATGTCCACGAGACCGGAGCCCTGGCTGGAGGGGTTGATGTACCCCGGGCGCGGGCTGGGCTTCTTGGAGGAGGATGCGGCGAGGTTCTGCAGGTTGTCCAGCGAGAACAGCACGGAGTTCTCGTGCCGTTGGCCCTTGAGCGAAGTGGATGCGGAGGAGTCCTCTTCTTCGGCACCGAAGAAGCCACCGCCCTTGGCGGCCGGCTCGGGCGCGGGCTCGTTGCGCACCACCGGGGCGGGCTCGGCACGCCTGGAGGCGGGCTCGGACTCCTGCCTGGCCGGTGCGGACTCCTGCCTGACCGGAGCGGACTCCTGCCTGGCCGGTGCGGGCTCAGCGCCGGCAGCCTCCGCAGGGAAGTAGGCCGAGAACTCGGAGAGCGTGCTGATCTTTTCCCAGTTTGGAAGACCTTCGTTCCAGGCCAGGGCATCCGGCGGGATGCTGCCGCCGCCGATCTGGCTGACGATTTCGGCGACAGTGAACGGTCCGTCGGTCTTGTCACCGATGGCCACATGCCAGATCTTGGCATCCGCTTCGCCGGCCGAAGCCTGGGCTCCGGACATCGCGTTGTAATCCACCACGCGGGTGGACTCCTCGTCGGCGTTGCCCTCTTCAACTGGCTTCACCATGATGACATGACCGCACTTCTTGCACTTGATCTTAAAGGTCTTTCCCTTGGTCAGTTTGTCATCCGAGAGCGAATATTTGGCATGGCAACTGTCGCAGATAACTTTCATGGGGAGCCAACTCCTGGGGTAGAACCGATCAGCTCACAGCTGATTCAGGTACACTGTTCTATAGATTCCATCTTCAAATGTCAATCCGGAGGATCCAGAAAAGGACCCTCTTCTTCTGGATCCGGCTCCCGGCAGTTGCAGGATACGCAAATCGTCTTCCAGTTTCACCGGAGTACGTTGGTGAAAGCCCCGCTCGGGAAATAACAGGTGTGCAGAGGAAGCCTTTTTTAGTGGCGGACGCTTTCAGTTCCGCCCTTGACGATGCGCCCGACCGTGCGGGGGTACCACTTCACTTCGCCGCGGGAGTTCGGAACATTCTGGTTCTCCAGTTCCTGGGCGATGCGGTAGGCGGACAGGCCGTCGCGGTGCATTTTGAGGATCAGTTCCTTGACGTCCTTCACGATGCGGAAACGACCGGTGTCTTTGCCCATCTGATTCAGGGCGGCGCGGATCGTGCTCTGGGACCACTGGCCACCACGGGCGGCCGGGATGCCTTCGTCGTTGAAGGTGCGGGCGATTTCCTTGAGGCTGGCGCCGAGCTCATGCATCTGGGCGATACGCATGCGCAGTTCGGTGCTGATTTCATAGCTTCCACGGGCGCGGCCACGAGATTTCGGTTTCTGGGGGACGGTGGGTTCAGTCATTTCAAATACTCCTTCAAAAAACGGTTAAAAAACAAGCGCCAATAAAGGCAACAAAAAACATCCACAGCAACAATTCGGATGTTTTTCACAAACTTTTAGAAAAAAAGACGACATTGGACATTTACGGCTGGTTTTCCAGTCAGGTTCGTCCAATCCATCCTCCAAGATGTCCCCAATGTATCCAACAGGGAAAAAAATGCAAGACCTATTTGCCACTATTTGCAATATTGGTTATTTCTCACAGCGGAAAGAAGTTGAAATACACATATAAATCAAGGCATTTTTTCGCCAGGATGCGAACAGAAAATGCGTGAAATTTACGGATCGTTCCTTTTCAGAGCTGTGTGTTCACTGCTTGCACGGGGTGGTGGAAGGTCCCCTCTTTTTATGCTACAAAAAGAAATCTCCGATTTCTGGTTCCATCGGCAAGTTCGGAGCCGAAGGGGTCTAAGATGAAAATATTCTGGTTTGCATGGATTGTCGTTCTGGTTGGATGGTCGGCCTGTGATCATTCCTCAGGGCAGGTGAAATGTACGACCGTCAATGATTGTGCCCGGGGACAGGTCTGCGATCCCGACACGCTCACCTGCGTACTCGGGCGCGTCGACGACCGCGACGTACCCGATCTCGACGGGGGCATTCCGCTGCCTGACGGCACGCTCCAGGACGCCGATCCGGTGGCGGATGTTCCTGACCCGGACGCTGGCCCGGTGGAGCTCGACGATCCGGTCCGGATCTGTCGGTACGTACCTCCGCCGGGGGATTTCCTGCCGGCGATGAAGTGCCGATGGAACTCTTCCACGGTCTTCTCCGATTCGGACGACGTGGTCATGACGCCGCTGGTGGCCAATCTCACCGACGACAACGGGGACGGCGCGATCGACACCCATGACATCCCCGACATCCTGTTCGTCACCTACCGGCTTCGCGAGGACGGCTGCTGCAACGTGCCGGGCATCCTGCGCGTGGTTTCGGGCCGTTGCGGGGATGACGGTCATCTCATCGAACACTTCTCCGTGGCGACCCCGGCGCTGGACAACTCCGCGGGCCTCGCCGTGGGCGACATCGACGGCGATCTCGTGCCCGACATCGTGGCGATGACACGCACCTCCGGCACGGTCGCCTACTCGAACACGGGCGTGGTCAAGTGGACCAGCCCCCACCCCCAGGGCAACGACATCCTCACGTCGGTGCAGCCGTCGATCACCGATCTCGACGGGGACGGGATCGCCGAGATCCTGGTGGGCCGTGTGGTTTTGGACGGTCTGACCGGGCTGATCCGCTGGCGCGGCGTGGGCGGGATCGGCATCAATGCCTTCCTGGGGCCGATGAGCTTCGCGGCCGATCTCGACCTCGACGGCCGGCCCGAGGTGATCGCGGGCAACACGGTGTATCGGGCGGACGGTCTGATGCTCTGGCAGTTCGCCTATCCCTCCGCGCAGTCGGCCTGCGCCTCGGGCACCAAGCCCTGCGACGGCTATGCTGCGGCGGGCAACCTCGACGGTGATCCCGAGGGGGAGGTCGTCATCGTCCGCTCGGGGGATGTGTGGATCCTGCAGCACGACGGTGCGGTGATGGCCCATCTGCTGATCCCCTGGGACAACTGCACTTATAATGAGGGAGGACCGCCTACGATCGCGGACTTCGACGGCGATGGACGCGTGGAGGTCGGTGTGGCCGGCGCGGATTTCTATGCGGTGTTCGATCTGGACTGCTGCGACTCCCTGCCCGACTGTCCGGCCGTCCCGGCCGGAGCGACCGGGTGCTCGGCCCCCGGTATCCGATGGTCGGTCCCCAACAACGACTGCTCCTCGCGGGTGACCGGATCCTCCGTCTTCGACTTCGACGGCGATGGCCAGGCGGAGGTGGTCTACAACGACGAGACGAACTTCCGCATCTTCAGCGGTTCCGACGGGACCATCCTGTTCGAGGAGCCCAACCGTTCGCACACGCGTCTGGAGTATCCGATCATCGCCGATGTCGACAACGACGGGAATGCGGAGATCGTGTTCATCGAGAACACGAACGTGGTCGGGGACGAGAACCACGGCATCGAGGTCTGGGGCGACAGCCTCGACCGCTGGGTGCCCACGCGACGTATCTGGAACCAGCACATGTATGCGATCA
This sequence comes from Deltaproteobacteria bacterium HGW-Deltaproteobacteria-17, assembly GCA_002841905.1. Lineage (GTDB taxonomy): Bacteria > Myxococcota_A > Polyangia > HGW-17 > HGW-17 > HGW-17. The sequence continues at coordinate 3,139 of PHBF01000155.1, read as the reverse complement.
CCAACATCACCGAGGAGGGTCTCCTTCCGGTGTACGGTGCGGCGCCCAACTGGCTGGTCTACAACAATTTCAGGCAGAACCTGCCCGACTATGACGTCTTCGCCGCGCCGGACCTGCAGGTGGAGTTCACCGGGGTGGACCGCTCCGACTGCAACCAGCGCCTCGGCCTGCGCGTGCGGGTCTGCAATTTCGGCTCGCTGCGTGTCGGTCCCGGCGTGCCCGTGGGCTTCTTCGACACCGCCGCGTCGGCGCCGCTCGCCTGTGACGACCCGGTCGTCACGACCGGAACGCTGGAGCCGGAGGACTGCGAGGAGCTCACCTGCTGGTGGAGCGCTCCGCCGCTCCAGCCGGCCCGGGCGGTGGTCTCCGTCTGCGTCGACAACGATGGCCCGGCCTGCACCACGGGCGGCTTCAACAACGAATGCCGGGAGGACAACAACCTCGCGGTGCTCTCCGATGAAGGCTGTGACGGTCCCGTGGGGAAAGGGGGCCGCCGATGATCGTCTCCATGCTTTTCTCCCTCCTGTTGGGTGCACAGAACATCCTTTACTTTGATTTCACCGAGCGGCCGTTCCAGGCAGGCGAGTACGTCCTGACCGGAAACGTGGTCGTCGAGGGTACGTCCGCGCGGCTGGCCGACGTCACGGACTGGCATCTGCCGGGCTGGTCGGCCAGGATCGAGTTCTTCGTGCAGAACGCCGCTCAGGTCCAGCTCGAGGAGTATCCTGTCCATGTGGACCTTTCCCTGCTGCCCGCCGAGATCTTCGACATTGCTGCCATCGACGGGGCCGATCTGCGGCTCGTGGCCGCCGATGGTTCCGAGATCACGGCCATGTGGCTCGAGAACTATGACTTCATCGCCCGCAGCGGCGACCTTTGGCTCCAGCTCCCCACCCTCCCGACCGGACAGACACGTATCTACCTCTATCTGGGAAACGACGCCGCGTCGGGGGTCGGATCCTGGCAGGAGGTCTTCCGATATACGTCTTTGAAATATGGTGCGTGGTGGCCCTTCCCTGGCACCTCGCAGGTGAGCATCGCCGCCTTCGAGCCGGTGCGCGTGCAGATCGGCGCCGGTGGGCCGGTGGATGCGGTTTCACAGCCGCAGATCGTCTCCGCCGATCCGGGCCTGGTGGCGGCCAACGGCCCCTACAGTCTGGCCGGGGATCTCAACGCTTCGGACATCCCGGTTCCGTTCTCCATGGTCGGGACGGCCTTCACCTTTCCGGCCCAGCGTGGGCTCGACGTCATCGAGGTGTTTTCGCCCTTCGGCGTGGCCCAGATCCAGTTGATGCAGGGCGATGTCGTCCTGGCTTCCGCGACGGTGAACCACCTGCAGTCGCAGAGCCTCTCCGTGGACATCCCCACGGGCTCGTACCGGTTGCTCTCCGACAGCCCGGTGGTGGCCTTCCACTGGACCTCCGACGGTTACGACGGACATCCGCTCGTGCCGGCTTCGTCCGAACTGTGGGGTGCTGCGCTCGGGACCGTGTACGTGACGGCGCTGGAGGACAACACGTCCCTCACCGTGTATCAGTCCGACATCGCGGTGACCACCCACACCCTGAGCCGCGATGCCGTGCTGACCCTTTCCTACGGTGCCACCCTCGGCAGCGGTCCTGCCCTGCACCTGGTGGCGGACCGTCCCATCGGGGCGCTCTCGCAGGGCGATGGATCCGGCGGAGAGAGCGTGGCCTTCCTTCCGGGACAGTTGCTGGCCAGGGAGTTCGTGCTGCCACGCGCGGTGTCGTATCTGGCTGTGGCGGCCACGGAGCCTTCAACCCTCTGCGCGACGTCCACGGCCGACGGCACGCCGCTGGCCGAGGTGATCACCGAAGCCACGCCGCGGCCTTATCCCAACAAGCTCCTGTATGGTGCGCTGGCTGCCGGAACCCGTCTGGCATGCTCGGCACCGGTCGCGGTGTATCAGGAGGACGCGGTGCTCGGTGACGAGCGGCACCTGCTCTCGGTGAAGGATCACCGTCCGTTCGTCTTTCCCGAGCCGGAAATGGAGGTCGTCATGTCCGCGGCGCTGCCGCACTTTGATCCGGGGCCGGGGATCATCACCACGCCCGAGCTGGTGGTGCCCCACCAGATCACCCGTTGGGAGAGCATCGAGTTCCTCGCGCCCTCGGAGCGTCCGGCAGGGACGAGCCTGCAGTTCCAGGTGAGCACCGATGCCGGGGTCCGGTGGCAGGTCTTCGATGGCCTGAGCTGGCGTGAAGCCACCACCGCCGACGAGGCGATGGAGCCCGGCTATCTTGTGGCGGGCTTCTCCCAACTGGAGGTGACCCGCTCCCTGCAACTGCGCTCCTTCCTGGTGGGGGATGGCGCGGACACTCCGGTGTTGGGTCCGATCGCCGTCAGTTACCGCTATGATGAGGGTGCCTCCCGACTGCGGTTCGATCCCATCCCCGATCCGCAGACGCAGGGTGTTCCTTTTCCCGTGACCATCTCGGCGCTGGACGCCGACGGCCAACTGCTCGAGGGCTACAACAGCCCGCTGCTGCTCTCGGCCGGGGAGACGCGGATGTTTCCCACCCGTCATGACGGCTTCGTCAACGGCCAGGCGGTCTTCTACGTGGTCATCCAGGATGCCGGCCAGGGGATCACCATCCTGGCCTCGGACGGGCAGTCCACGGCCACCTCCGACCCGTTCGACGTGGTCGCCGTGGCCGCCGCCGAGCTGGTGAAGATCACCGGTGACGGTCAGTGGGGATACGATGACGAGCCCCTCCCGATCCCGCTGGTCGTGCGGCTGGTGGACACCCAGGGGACGCCGCTGGCCGCCTATCCCGTCACTTTCACGGCTGATGGTGGATCCTTCGATGGGGACGACGACGGGACCATGACGGTGGAGACGGGTTTCTCCGGCTATGCGGCGGTGACCTTCACCCCCGGGCTGGGCCCCAACGTCGTGACCGCCACCCACGGAGAGCTGGCGCCTGTCGTCTTCAGCGTGCGCGGGGATGAGCGCCATCCGACGTTGTATGACGCGGCCGGCTCCACGGCCTGCTCCTCCCGTCCGGGACGCGCCGGTGGTCCTGCGCCGGCCCTGCTTTTCCTCGCCGCCCTTGTTCTGCTCCTCCACCGCCGCCGCGCACGCTGACAAGCGGGGTCGCCGTCGAGGGTTTCCTGT
>PHBF01000154.1 GCA_002841905.1 Deltaproteobacteria bacterium HGW-Deltaproteobacteria-17 | reverse complement strand
GCGCGAGAAGCGGTAATTGTAACAACTGGGGAAATGGAGAAATATGGGGGGCGGCGTTGGTGGGGAGCCCCGCGGGGGAATGGGAGCCCCGCGGCCGGCTGCGCCGGCGGCGGCGGGGGAAGATGCGGCGGCCCGGTCGTCTTCGACCGGCGAGCCACCGCAGTCCATAGTGGGAGGGGAAGAGCCGGCGCATTAATGACGTTGCATCCTTGACTTCGCGGTCGAGGATGCAACGGCCTCCAAAGAGGACTTGAGCCCGATGCCGAAGCAGCGCGGGAACGGCGACTTCATAACCCCGCGCGGGCGGCGCGTCAAGCCCCCGGGTAGCGGAGCTAACCGGCGCCAGCTTCCTGGGAACGGGAGTGGTCCAAGTGGGGGAAGGAAAATCAGACCTGCCCTTTCCAGGGATCGCCGGGAAGCTTCTCAATCAGATGAGTCTTAACGATTTCCCATGCGGCCGACGGAGAGTAGTGGGCATCCAGTGGCATCAGCGCGTGATGATCATTGAGAAACTCAGGACTCGTCATCTTCCCTGCCATGTTCGCCTCGAACTCGGCACGTGAAATGCAGGACGACTCGTGCAGCATGTATTGACCGAAGCATTCAAGCACCCTGTCAACGTCTGGCCTGCCGGAATTCAATGCGAACCAGAGGTCAAATAGGTCCCGCCCCTTTTTTCGTTGGAACAGGGCGCGAAGTTTGGTTCCGAGCAGTTCGTCGAGCTGGAAGACGGGGATGTTCGCGAATCCGGAAAACCAGGAATTTTCCACGGTGAACGGTACTGCGGTAGTACCGAGGACTGAAAAATGTTCTCGCGTGTTGATCTCGATCTTCATTCGTCTCGTTGAGATGGGCTCGAAGGCAGTTTCATACCGGTACAAGAGCGTGAAACGTCCTTGCCCTTGATTCCTTTTCGGATTACCCAACCAAGGATCCAGCGTTTCCCTGATGGCCTTGATCATGGGGCCAATCTGACCGGCCACCCGTTGAACCAGGTCGATGTCCTCGGAATAGCGACCTGCGTTCTTGAAAATGAGCTTGTGAAGGGCCGTGCCTCCGCGAAAAAGTGCTTGTTCCGAGACCGTCTCGTTTTGAAAGATTTCCACCAATGCGCGCGACAGGACGAGATCCTGTTCCACGTTTTCATTGGATGGCCAGGGGGCGTTTGCGCGCCATGACGTGATGTGGGCTCGTGGGATCATAGGTCCGTCTCCACGGTCTCATTCGGAAACACATGCCAGCGGGGGTCCGGCCGCAGGTCTTTGCAGCTGCCCTGTCCCAGGGGAACGGCACGCGGACGTTGAGTCTCCATCCATTGAGCAAGGGGAATGACCAGTTTCCCTTTACCCAGCAGTTCGAGCAGATATCCAAGGCGCTGGACATCGGGAAGCCGGACCATGGACGCAAGGCTGACGAGTTTTCTGGCGTCAATGCGCTCCGCAAGCTCCACAAGGACGGTGCCGACGTTGCCCAGTCCCGCGGCGGCGGAACCATAGCGCACCAGATCGAATGCAGTCGTCTCCGGCGTGGCGACCCGCATGTTACCGGTCTCGGTCTGCAGCGCCAGGACGGGCATCTGCTCCACTTTCTTGTTCATCAAAAACTGAATGACGACCCTCCCCGAGATGACTTCACGGGTGGGTTTGTTGGTCATGACCTGAAACACCAGGGGCTGCTGATGCCCGGCCCCATGGATGGCCGCCGCACTGAGAAGACCAACATAGTAGGGCTGTTCGAAGTGCCTCATCAAATCATCGATGAACCACGTAGCGGGAACTGACCCCACAGAGCGGTATTCCAGAGGAACCAAAACATAGAAACCCCTTCGCGGGCATGTGATGGCCCCCTTCTGCCTGAGCCTGCGAAGCGCAGTCTGCACGGCAACAGAGGACTTGCCCGTTTCAGTGATGACTTCTTGCATGGTAAAGAAATATCTGCCTCTGGATTGCTGGGTTTCGATCCACTCGTGCACGGTTTTGAAGAATTTCATTTGCATTTGTTAGCACTATCCGCTAATTTTTGCAAGTGTTTTGCAACTGATCCGGTAGGGTTATGCATCAATTTCTGTAACATTGCGCAACCAGATCCATGGTTTTTGAGAAAACGCATGGGAACACTCCGGGGAGTATTATCGGGTTGTGCATTCTCTTGTTGCAGGAATTTGCAAGCGGTGGCGCGAAAAACCGCGGAACACACTGGGGGTCGACGCCGGAGATGTCAAAGGTCCTGTCGTGCGGATTCATCAACCGTTTGACTTGGCTGCAGCAGTTGACTAGGGTAGCTCATCGCCCAGCTCTCATAAGATTCGCCGACTCCCTGACGGTGCGCAGCCTCCGGGAGGGACGTTTCGAAGAATATGCCCAGGTGGTCCTGGACCAGTCCAGTCATGCGTTCAAACCGCAGATGTCTTCGTACCACTACTGGTCCTCCGAGAACGAATTCCTGCGGGATCTGCGCATCCATGCCCTGCTCGATGACTTCGTGAAGGTCGATGAGATGATGCGGGCACGTCTCCCGCTCCGGGATTTCGGACTGCAACCCGAGACCGTGATGCAGGCGGTCTTCGGGAAATGGGAGCAGGAGGGGTTGCTCGACCACCTCTCCGACCGGATGTTCCTGGTCTGGGTGGCGCCGCAACTGCTGGCGGGCCGTCCGATGCCGCTGGTCCAGGTCCCCGGCCTGCTCAGACGCTACGAGACGGCGCCGATCTCAGCGGCCAGCTCAACGCCGACGACCTGCTGGCGTTGATCACCGACGGTTAGACCGGCAGAACTTTCGAGGTTTCGCGCTCGAGTGATCCCGGCCGACAAAGATCGTAATTCATGAACATTGTGCTTGCAGGTACGTTTTTCATGCAATAGAATCAATTTTCATGGATTCAGACTTCAGTTACTCTTTTTCAGGACCCGTGAACGCTTTTCAGGAGCGGCGGCTGCCCGAGACGGCGACCTTGGCCGGCTACAGTGCCCTCGTCGGAGCGCTCGGGCTGGCCGTGCCGCTGCCGCGCAGGCTTTGCGCCATCGGGCTGCAGCATCACATCAAGGAAGAGGCCGGTTGGCGCATCCTGACGCCCCGGCACGCGCCGGTCCAGAACCTCGAAGGCCACCTCACCTTTGCGCTGAAGTACGAAGGGCTGGACCTGGCCATACTCGATCGGATCTTCCATGCAGTCGGACCCGACGGGATCGTCGAACTGGTACGGAGAAGACCGACCGGGGCCTACGCCCGCCGTCTCTGGTTTCTGTATGAGTGGCTCACCGGGGAAACACTGGCGCTGGAGGACGCGACCGCGGGACGCTATGTCCCCGTCGTGGATCCGGAGCAGCAATGGGCGACGCCGGGGGAGACCTCATCGCGTCACCGGGTATGGAACAACCTGCCGGGTACACCGGCGTTCTGTCCGATGATCTTCCGGACGCCGCGGTTGGAGCAGGACATCGCAGACCAACTGCAGCAACGGGCGATCGCGGCCGTGGCGGAGGTGCCGCGGGATCTGCTGGCGCGCACGGCGGCGTTCCTGCTGCTCGACGATTCCCGCGCCAGCTACGCGATCGAAGGGGAGAAGCCGCCCCAGGACCGCATCTCCCGCTGGGGACGGGCCATCGGCGAAGCGGGCCTTCACCCGCTGGACATGGATGATCTACTTCGCCTGCAGAAGCTGGTCATCGGCGACGCACGCTTCGTGAAGCTGGGTCTGCGCAAGGAAGGCGGCTTCGTCGGCGAACACGATCGGGAATCGCACCAGCCCCTGCCCGTTCACGTCAGCGCGCGCCCCGAGGATCTGCCGTCCCTGATGGCCGGCCTGGTCGCCTTCGCCAATGGCCCGGCGCAGCAGCTCGATCCCGTGATGGCGGCTGCGGCGCTCGCCTTCGGGTTCGTCTACATCCATCCATTTGAGGACGGAAACGGACGCCTCCACCGGTACCTGATTCATCACGTGCTGGCCAGCCGCGGCTTCCATCCGCCCGGGGTCGTCTTTCCGGTCTCGGCGGCGATTCTGGAACGAATCGACGAGTATCGCCGCGTGCTGGAGAGCTATTCTGGGCGCCTCCTGCCCTGCATCGAGTGGGAGCCGACCGCTGACTACAACGTCCGGGTGAACAACGACACCGCTGATTTCTACCGTTTCTTCGATGCGACCCCGCACGCGGAATTTCTCTTCGCCTGCGTCCGGAAGACCATCGAAGAGGACCTGCCCGAAGAGACCCGCTTTCTTCGCAGTCATGACCAGTTCAGGCAACGGGTGGCCATGCTCGTCGATTTGCCCGAACGAACGGTTCATCTCCTGTTCCGGTTCCTGCACCAGAACCAAGGCCGGCTCTCCCTTCGGGCGCGAACGCAGGAGTTCCAGGCCCTGACCGACGGGGAGGTCCTGCGGATCGAGGCGATCTATCAGGAGTTGTTCCAGAAGAAGACGCCCTGACCAGCAGGCAGCGGCGCCTGGGAGGCTCGGCGGGGAAGAAAATGCGGCCCCAAGTGGCCGCACTCCATACTTAAACAGGAAGGCGGGGGGGCGGCTTCGCATGGAAGGCCGGGCGGGGAGAAGGCGAGGGATTATTTCAGGGCGTTGAGCTGGCGGATCAGGTCGTCGCGGCGGCCCAGGTGGCGCTGGTAGGCGGCCTTGTACGTGAGGCTCTTGTTGTAGCCGGAAAAGCCCATGTAGACGCCCATGCCGATGAAGCCCAGGCCGACCAGCGGGAGGAAGGCGGGGGCGTTGACCGAGACGGCCTGGACCATCCAGCCGATGCCGAAGACGATGGCGACGAAGCCGCCGATGATGCTGCCCCCGGAGGTGGGCACGCTCTCGTTGCCGTTGTTGTCGCGGACCATGTACTGCTTGAGCTCCTCCTGCCATTCGCGGTCGACGCGCTCGAGCTCGTTCTGGAGCTTGAGAACCTCGACCTCCCTGGCCAGGGTCTCGGTCTTGCGGTCGAGGGCCTCGAGGGTCTCGGTGTAGGACGCGCCTTCGGTCCGCTGCACCGAGAGCCGCGATCCGCAGAAGTTGCAGGTGAAGAAGTTCGTGCGCTCGGGCACGTCGATGGGGGCGCCGCATTCGTTGCAGGACAGGGTGAGCATCTTCAGGTCACCGGTGGACGGACGGGAATCATCTGGCATGCATCAGCCTCCGCGGGCCAGTATTGACGCGACGGGGGCGCATGTCAACGCCGCGGTGGCACCCGGCGCCGCGGTGTCCCCACCGCCGCGCTGGCACCCAACGCCGCGCGGGCACCCAACGCCGGAATGAGCACGAGCGTGAACAGCAGGCACAGCAGCAGGCCCAGGGACACGGTGGCGCCCAGGCTCTGCATGCCCGGGTGGCGGATGGTGAGCAGGCTGCCGAAGCCGATGACCGTCGTCACGGTGGTGATGATGATCGCCTTGCCGGTGTGCATGACGTCGTCGGCCGCGGCCGTGGCGGGGGGAACGCCGGTGGCGGCGCCGTCACGGAGCCGGTGGACCAGGTGGATGCCGCTGTCGATGCCGATGCCGATGATCAGCGGGAACGCCATGATGCTGAAGATGTTCAACGGCAGGCCCAGCAGGGGCATCAGGCCCAGGGTGAACCACAGCGCCAGCGTCACCGGGACCAGCGCCACGGCCGCGGGCCGCAGGGCGCGGAAGATCACCAGCAGCAGCAGAAACGAGAGGGCCAGGCAGGCCCCGCAGATCATCAGGATGTCGGCCTCGATCAGGGCGGCGATGTCGGCCATCAGCGCGGGCATGCCCACCGGACCCTGGCCGGTGGCGTCGGTGATGGCCCGCTGCAGGCGGGCGTAGGCCTCGGGCTTCCAGATGTCCACCGCGGGCACCAGCTCCACCAGGTACGAGCCGTCGCGGCCGATGTACATGCCGGACAGCTCGGCGGGCACCAGGGACAGCGCCAGGGCGGCGGTCAGGTCGTTGCCGGCGGCGGCGGCCGGGATCCAGGAGAGGATCGACTTGACCTCCCGGACGTCCGGGCGCGCGGCCAGCTCCGCCGTGACGCTGCGCAGCCGGGCCAGATCCGGGACGCGGAAGGCCAGGGTGTTGGGCGACTGGCCGAACTCCTTCTCCACCACGCGCAGCCAGCGCAGGCTGTTGAGGTCGTCGGGGTAGATCTGCGAGACGTCGCGGTTGAAGCGGACGCCCATCACCGACGGCACCAGGGCGACGGCCGCCGCCACAGCCAGCGCCACGCACGCCACGCGGAAGCGCAGCACGCCGGCGGCGAGGCGGCCCAGCAGGGTCCAGCGCCGGGCGCGCACGGGCACGTCGGTCCGGGTGCGGGACAGCGCGATGATGGCGGGCACGACGGCCAGCATCGACAGGCACATCAGCAGGATGCCCGTGCCCGAGAGGCCGCCGATCTGGGCGAACGCCGAGAAGCGCGCCGGCAGGAAGGCGTAGAAGGCCAGCGCGGTGGTCAGGGCGCCGAACAGGATGCCGGTGCCGGAGCGGCGCAGCGCGAGCCTGAGGGCCTCGGCGGGGGCGCGGCCGTCCACGGCGGCCTCCTCCTGGTAGCGGTTGAGCAGGTGCACGGCGAAGTCGATGCCCAGGCCGAACAGCAGCGCCGCGAACCCCATGGAGAACATGTTGAGCGATCCGTAGGCCAGCGAGGCGAACGCCGTGGTCAGCACCACGCCCAGCAGCAGCGGGAGGATCATGGCCAGCGGCAGCAGCACGCGCCCGAAGGCCAGCACGACGAACGCCAGCACCAGCACCAGGGTCACCACGGCCGAGACCATCAGGTTGCCCATG
>PHBF01000153.1 GCA_002841905.1 Deltaproteobacteria bacterium HGW-Deltaproteobacteria-17 | reverse complement strand
GCGCGGCCGCGATCCCGGCGCGCGAGCGTTCAGCCGTGAAATGCCGGCGCCGCCGCCGCCGGGAGGGCGTGGTCTGCGCATTCGGATGGAATTTTCCGGGTTTTGGCGCTATGTTGCGCCCGTCGACGAACCGGTGAACGGAAAACCTCATGACCCCGAACCTCCACCGCCCCGAACCCATCCTGCGGCACACCGCCCGACCCGTGGACCGCTCCGTGCCCCCCCAGGCGGCCGCGGCGCGCCTGCGCGACGGCGAGACGCTCCTGGTCACCGATCTGTACACCACCGGGGAGGCGATCCTGGCCCGGCTGGACGCGCTGCTGCGCCCGCCCCCCCACGACGCGCCGTTCGACGCGCGCCAGGCGCACCGGCGCGCGCACCGGGCGGCGGTCCTGCGGCTGCTGGCGCCCATCGAGGATCATCGGCTGGCCCTGGCCGACGCCTGCCCCATCGGGTTCCTTGACGAGCTCTACCCGGACCATGCCTCGTTCGTGCTGCCGTTCGCGCAGGTGCAGGAGCTGTTCGGCGCCTGGAACCGGTACAAGGAGGGCGTGCACCTGAAGGTCCTCGGACACAGCCTCTTTCCCTTCTACGGCACCTACGTCCCGACCCGCGTCACCCATCTGGAACTGTTCGGCACCTGGCTGCACCAGTACAAGGGGCCGCGCGACCGCGCCATCGACGTGGGCACCGGCTGCGGCGTGCTCGCCCTGATGCTCTGCCGGGCGGGCGTCCAACGGGTGCTGGCCACCGACATCAACCCCAACGCCGTCGAGAGCGTCTCACGGGAGCTGGGCCGGCTCTCTCCGAGGCCGCCCATCGACCTCTTCTGCGGCGACCTGCTCGGTCCCGACCCCGCGCCGGCGGACCTGATCGTCTTCAATCCGCCCTGGATCCGGGGCGAGGCCGAAGGGCTGCTCGATGAGGCCCTCTACTTCACCGGCGACCTCTTCGGGCGCTTCTTCGATCAGGCCTTCGACCGTCTCGCCGCGGACGGGCGCGTGGTGCTGGTGTTCTCCAACATCCTCGAGCTGGTGCAGCCCGACGTGCCCCATCCGATCCTGGCCGAGCTGGCCCGCGGGCGGCTGCGCCTGGTCCAGAAGCTGTCCCGGCGCGTCGAGCCCTCGGCGGCCCCCGACGGCACGCGCCGACGCACCCGGGAGCGCGTCGAGATCTGGGAACTGGCCCGGGCGTAGCCGCCAAACGCATATTATAGATAAACCAACACCGGATTTTTTGGAAACGTCCGTCGGATTGCAAGTGGAGTGCCGGCCATATATTGTCCTACGCCCCCATTGTTTTTCTGCTCGCGAACATGATTCCCGATCCCCCCTGCGGGGACGTCGGGCGACGGGGACTTCAGGCATGCATCCCATCACCAGTAGCCCATACGTGGTTGCCACGAAGGTGATTTTTTTGAAAACAGGAGCGGACAACCATGATAGGCTCTCCATAACCACGACAACATGGAGGTACATCATGCGTTGGATTGTGCTGGGTTCGCTTTTCATTTTCATGGGGGCGTGCAAGTCAACCGGTTCGAAGCAGCAGGGGGCAGGAGAAGGAAGAAAGACCGATGCCGTACCGGCGGTCACGACCCCTGAACCGGCCATGAAGGACGCTGCTCCGGCCGCAAAGACCGACCCCGCGCCGGTAGCGCCCGGGAAAACCACCAAGCCGCCCGCTCCCGAAAAAGCGGTGCCCACCGAGTGGCCGGCGCCCCCCATGCCCAGGCTGGTGGCGCTGCTCGCAGCGCTTCAAGAAGCCAACAAGGCCCAGAAAAACGTGATCCCGGTGCTCCAGGAATATTTCCCCGGCATCGATGAAAACAAGGATCTCACCCTCCCTGTGGACGCCGAGGCCCGAATCATCGAGCTCCGCTCCGGCACCCAGCTCCACGGCGCCTTCGTGCTGCCGTGCCGCAAGGGGGCCCAGATGTGCGAAACGGACTGCGACCAGGGGCTGGCCATCAAGCAGGCCGGATCGGAGCTGGTCCTGGCGCCGATCTCGGCCGAGCTCTTCGCCGGCGAGCAGCATCGCTTCGATTTCAGCCCGGACTTCCCCGCCACCTCGGTGCTGCTGGTGCAGTACACCATCCAGAGTCGCATCCCCTGCTCCCAGGACTTCGGCGGCGAGTACACCGACAAGGTGGAGCGGGCCCACCTGTTCAAGATCGGGGATCGCCGCATCGTGTCCTACGAGAAGTTCACCGAAGGATATGACAGCTCCGATCCCGGACACCACGAAGCCGTGTCCACCTCCTTCAGTTGGCACCAGGGCTCCGACGGCACCTGGTACCTGGCCATCGGGTCCAGCGAAGAGGAGTCCTTCTCCGACACCGACCCCGACGGCCCCGCCAACCGGCGCACCACCTGCCGGACCTCCAGATCCGTGCTCGTCATGGCCCCGAAAAAGACCTGGAAGCAACTCAAGGGTGACGCGCTGGAACGCCTGCAGAAGCAGGAGCCGGTCCTCCAGGGTTTCCCGAAATACGATCCCTGCCAGAAGTAGCCGACCACGATCCTGCGGACAGGACCGGAGTCCACGCCGGGAGATTTTCCGTTTCGATTGTGGAGAGGCGAATCATCAGGAATGGGAGGTCGGCGGTTACTTGCCGATGTACTTCTTCTCGTAGGTCTCGCGGATGTAGGCGCTCTCGCGGACGAACTCCAGGGCGATCTTGGCGTGGTCCCGGGTGTAGCCGTTGCCGATGAGCATCGTCACGTCCTTGCCCACGCCTTCGGCGCCCAGGGCGGCCTTGGTGAACGAGGTGGCCATGCTGAAGAAGTAGACGGTGCCGTCCTCGCGGCAGGGCAGGATCGCGCCCATCTCGCAGTCGGGGCGGGACACGCAGGAGATGACGACGTCGGCCATGTGGCCCTTCGTGATTTCCTTGACTTTTTCGTACGTCGTGACCGCGTCGGTGGCGTCGACCTTGAAGGCGGCGTCGATGAACGGAACCGTCTTGAGCCATTCGAGGCCGCTGTCGGAGGTCGTCGTGCCGATGATCTGGCCGGTGACGCCGGCGTACTTCTTGGCGACGTAGGCGCAGAGCAGGCCGCTCTTGCCCGAGGCGCCGATGATCAGGACGCGCTGTCCCGGGCGCACCAGACGGGCGGTCTGGGCGGGGGCGCCGGCGACGTCGAGCACCGCCAGCGCGAGCTTGTCGTCCATGTCGTCGGGCAGCTTGGCCCAGATGCCCGACTCGAACAGCACGGCCTGGCCGCGGATGTCGACCTGGTCGATGTTCTTGTGGACCTGCAGGATCTCCTCGATCTTCAGGGGCGTCAGGCTCAGGGAGACCAGCGAAGCGATGCGGTCGCCCTCGTTGAGGTCGATCTTGCCCTTGAGGGCCGAGCCGATGCGGCGGACGGTGCCGATGAACATGCCGCCCGAGCCGGTCACCGGGTTCTTGTGCTTGCCGAAGCGGCCCACGATGCCGAACATGATTTCCTTGATCTTTTCGATGTCGCCGCCGGCTTCATCCTTGATCTGGGTGAACGAGGCGCTGTCCACGTTGAGGGTCTTCACGTCGCACAGGATCTCGTTGTCGTACAACTTGGTCAGGTCGTTGTCGATGCGCAGCGCAGGCTGCGGCAGGACGCCGACGGGCTCGAGCACACGGTGGGTTCCGAACGGGTTGCCATGAAGTTCCTGCATAAAATCCTCCTATGAGAATCGGTCACACGCGGTGCGACCGGGGTTTTTTTAGCGGGGACGATAGATGACGCGACCCCGTGTGGGATCATAGGGAGACACGGCGACCGTGACGCGATCCCCGAGCACGACGCGGATGCGGTATCTGCGCATTTTCCCTGCCAGATGCGCCAGCACCAACAGCCCGTTATCGGTTTTCACGCGGAACTGACCGCCGGCCAGAACCTCGGTGACTTCGCCTTCAAGCTCAATCTGGTCATCCTTGGACATGCGTACTCCAAACGAAAGCCCGGAAACACCGGGGAAAATGCACACCCGACGAGGACCTGGGTCCGGGCGGGCTGGGTGAACATACCAATACGCCCGCGTTCGTCAAGTAGGAGAAAGTATTTTATTGAGATAAAATTCACACTAACTGGGGAGGCCGGCGCGTGGAGCGGGAAAGCCGCGGCGGACCGGCCGCCAGGACGTCGGGCTGGGACACCGCGTCGACGATGCGGCGCCGGGCGACCGGGGTCAGCGGCAGCCCGGGCAACTGGGGGGAACCGATCCCCGGAAGGAGACCAGGAGCTGCGGCTTCGGCGTCGGGCATGACCTCACCGCGGTTGATGGTCACGCCGGCCGGCGCGCAGATGCCGATCCGGACCTGATGACCGCGGACCTCCTTGACGATGATCCGGATGTTGTCGTTCACGATGATTTCCTGACCGGGCTTGCGCGTCAGCGTCAGCATGTCCTCATCTTCGTTTCTTTCCGATCAGGTGATCGGCGTTCATCCGGCGGTTCCACCGGGAATCGTCCACCGGAACGAATGTCAAGAAGTACCCTCAACCCGGAATTAATTCCACTTATTTTTACATTTTCTGCAACTTTTCACGATCGGGTTTCGGGGAATCGGCATTTTTTCAGGCCTTGATCAGGGGGCGCCGGAGACCACGTACACGTTGAGCACGTTGTTCTCATAGGACGTCGCGGTCAATTCATTGGTGCCGTCGCCGTCGAGATCAATGACATAGGTCCCGCCGGCCTGGCCGAAACCCTCCTCGAGCGTGTGGGTGGCGAAGGTGCCCGCGGTGACCTGCTCGAGCCAGTAGAGGTGGTCGTCGCCGTCGCCGGAGGCCAGCACGTCGAGATCGCCGTCGCCGTCGATGTCGCCCACCGCGAAGATGCCCGGCGCCGCCTGCGGGGCGAACATGCTCCCCGCCCGCGAGACGATGCCGCAACTGATCTTCTTCTTGTTCCAGGGGGCGTCCTGTCCGGCCGGCGGAAGGTCGAACACGAAGATGGCGGACTCGGGATCCCCGGCGTTGGCGGTGGTGTTGGAGTGGTTGGAGACGACCAGGCGCGGCGCGCCGTCGCCGAAGAGATCGTCGACCATGAGGGCCTCGATGGAGGGGCCCACGTCGGTGTTGATCACATGCCGGGTCCAGGTCCCGGCGGGGTTCTGCGCGTCGGGGGCCGCCTCGCGCTCGAACCAGGCCACGGCGCCGCCGGCGACGAAGTACTCGGCGCTGACGATGTCCAGATCCCCGTCGTCGTCGACGTCGTACATGCGGGGGAAGCTGCCCATGCCCTCGCCGATCTCCAGCGGGGTGGTGTTGAAGCGCGCGTCGGTGTCCTCGCCCCTGAACCACTGGGAGACGGCGCGATCCGAGCCGAGGAAGCCGGCCTTCTCCTCGCCGGTGGTGACCAGGTCGAGGAGGCCGTCGCCGTCGACGTCGGTCAGGGTGGCGCCGTGATAGAACAGCGCCGAGCCGACGCCGACGAGATCGTGGCGGATCCACTGGCCGCCGGCGTTCTCGAACCACATCAGGCCGCCGCAGGCCGAGCCCATCCCGCCCATGGTGCAGGCGAGGAAGCCCGAAGGCAGGATGATGTCGAGGTCCCCGTCGCCGTCCAGGTCATACACGGTGGTGCGGTTGGGGAACTTGATGCCCGCGGACTCGTCGAAGACGGTCTGGTCGAGCTCCCAGGTCCGCACGTCGGCGCCCTGGGTGTAGATCTTCAGGGTCCCGTTGGGCATGGTGATGCCGGAGATCGTGCCGAAGGAGGACACCACCAGATCGAGACGGCCGTCGTCGTTCATGTCGGCCACGGTGACGAACGCGGGACCGGCCAGGTCGTCGGCCACGGTCACCTTCTCCAGGGTCAGGGGCGACGGAGTGATCTCGCAACCGGTGCAGCCGGACGTGTCGAAGAGACAGTCCGCCGAGCAGGCGAGGGCGCCGCCAGAGAAGCCGCCCCCGACGGTCAGGCAGGTGGCGCCGCCGAGGTCCGCGCCGTCGCAGTCCTCCGCCCCGCCTAGGACGCCGTCCCCGCACACAGGGGTGGTGTTGTTGGTGTTGTTCAGGTTGTTGAGATTGTTTGAATTGTTTAAATTGTTTAAATTATTGAGGTTGTTGAGGTTGCTTGTGTTGTTAATATTGTTAATGTTATTGATATTATTAACATTATTAACATTGCCCGCGTTGGTGGGGGAGTTGTCATTGTCACAACCGAACAGACCGATGAAGAGCAGGATGAACCAGTGTTTGCGCATGTGTACCTCCATGTGTCGAAACTGAGTGCCCCGGGCAATAACGTCTGTTATCCCCTGTGAAAGGCGGCATAACACCGGAGAAAAGCATTTTCAAGAGAAAAATAACTTACGTTATACAACGGGTGATTTTTGTGCCGTTCAAGTTCAGCTTTACGAAAGGGGTCCTTTTCTGTTACTTCACGATTTGAAGGAGGAACAATCCATTATGATCGAAAAAACCATCACGTCCCTCGTCGAGGCCTGCGATCCGAAGGCCGCCGCGATTCTCCAGAACGAAGACGAGCGTCAGGCCGCGGTCCTGCGCATGATCCCTTCGGAAAACTACGCGAGCCCGGCCGTGCGCGCCGCGCTGGCCTCCACGCTCTCGAACAAGTACGGCGAAGGCTACGCCGGTCGCCGGTATTATCAGGGCCAGAAGAACACCGACGCGGTGGAGCTGCTCGCGATCGAGCGCGCCTGCCGGCTGTTCGGCTATCCCCACGCCAACGTGCAGGCCCTGTCCGGAGCGCCGGCCAACCTCGGCGTGTACACGGCGTTCCTGAAGCCGTTCGAG
>PHBF01000152.1 GCA_002841905.1 Deltaproteobacteria bacterium HGW-Deltaproteobacteria-17 | reverse complement strand
TGGAGTGCCCCATGGGGCACGTCTGCGCGCGCAGCGAGGCCCTCATCGGTGGCGATGAGCCCGCCGAAAGCGTGTGCCTGCCCCTGTGCTCGAACCTGATCTCGACGG
Source organism: Deltaproteobacteria bacterium HGW-Deltaproteobacteria-17 (assembly GCA_002841905.1). Classification (GTDB taxonomy): domain Bacteria; phylum Myxococcota_A; class Polyangia; order HGW-17; family HGW-17; genus HGW-17. The sequence goes on along the minus strand of PHBF01000152.1, from coordinate 6,697 downwards.
GCTGCCCGCCCCACATGGAGTGCTTCCACCGCATGGAGCCGATCTTCGACGACACGTTCCCCGGCATGCCCCGCGAGGTCCAGGTGTTCAACTGTGACACACCCGTCTGCCAGGTCCTCGGCCTCGATGCGATGGGGTGCATGACCGAGATGCAGACCTGCTACCCCGTCGAGGACATGCTGGGACAGGGCTACTGCGCCCGCTTCGGCGAGGGTGGCCACGGCGTGGCCTGCGAAACCGACTCCGACTGCCTGCCCAAGCACAAGTGCGCCGAGTCCATGGACGGCAGCCGCAAGCAGTGTTTCCGCGTCTGCAAGGGCCCGGATGACTGCCTCGACATCGGCCCGGTCTCGTTCGAGTGCAACCTCCGCCCGTACTGGGCCACCTATGGCCTCTGCACCAGCCCCGACGTGGGCTCCCTCTAGTTGTCCTCCCCGGGCAGGACCTGACGACCAACCCGGTTCCTCATGTCATGATCCCCTAGGGGGTCCGGGGCAATGGCGCTGCGGATTTGACCTCCGCTTTGAAAACCAGGCAGGACGGGCCGGGATCACTGGCAGTAGGCGGGACCCGCGGCGCAGTCGCCGGGGCCGTTGGGGCACTGTGCGAGGCAGTCGAGGACGTGGGGGCAGGTCTCCACCAGGGCGGCAGGCGTGCACAGGAGGATCACCCCCTGATCGGTGGTGACGGAGGCCGCCTCGGCGAAGAAGCCGCAGTCGTTGCCGTCGCCCGGAGCGTCGAGGCAGTAGGAGAAGCCGCTGGTGTCGCCCGCGAGCCGGGCGCAGGTGCCCCGCAGGCAGTCGGCGGGCTTGGTGCACACCTCGCAGAAGCCCTGATCCCCCGAGGGCGCCGTGCAGGAGCCGGTCCGCGGCACGCAGAAGCCGGCGCCGCCCAGCGGTTCGCAGATCAGGCCGTCGGGGCAGTCGCCCAGACCGACGCACGGCTGCGCGCACGTCGTCTGCCAGGCGTCCGGACCGCGCACACAGGAGAGCCCCTCGTCGCACTGTCCGTCGACCAGGCACCCCGAACAGGCGCTCCCGTCGCCGAGGCAGGCCCCCTGCAGGTGCACGCACTGGTGACGCACCGTGCCCTCGTCGCAGCCCCCCGAGCAGGCGTCGCACGAGCTCACCCAACCGTGGTCGTCCCCGCAGCGCACCACGGCCTGGCATTCGGTGTCCGCCGGACAGGTGCCGGACAGGTCCGGGTCGCACTCCATGGAGCAGTAGCGGGCCGCGCCGTCGGCCGAGAACAGGCACAGATCCCCCTCGTAGCCGCACTGGCTGTCGAGCTGGCAGGTCTCGCAGAACTGGCGCGGGTGACACCACTTCGCCCCGGTCTCGTCCAGGCGACATCCCATGGTGGGGGGACACTCGCGGTCCAGGTTGCACTCGTGCGTGCACACCGAGAGCTCGCCCGACAGGGAGAAGAGCTGGCGGCAGGTCAGGCCTTCGACGCAGGCGGCGACGCTGCAGTCCGCGCCGAGCGTCCCCGGACCGGTCTCGAAGTCGATGCCGACGCACCAGAATTTCTCGTCGGAGGACTCGGCGCACATGGTCCCGTCCACACAGTCGGTCTGATCGCCGCAGGGAATCGAGCAGACGTTCTCCATGCAGGCCAGCTCGGAGCCGGCGGGGCAGCCCGGCTGTCCGTCACAGGGCAGGCAGTCGGGGGTGTCGTCGCAGCGCGCCCCCACGGGCTGCTGCGGGGCGCAGAAGAAGTCGATGCACCCGTAGCCCTCCCGACAGTCGGCGTTGGTCGCGCACTCCGGAAGGCAGTAGGAGCCCTCACCGAAGAACACGCACACACCGGCCTCGCAGGGCTCTGTCTCCGAGCACGGCTGCGTGCACATGCCGCCGGGCAGCCCGAGGTTGCAGACGCCCTCGCAGACGCTCTTCTCCGTGCAGGCCGACCCCAGCGGGGCACGGTCATTGCCGTCGCAGGCGGTCCAGGACAGGATGAACAGGAACAGGAATATTTTTTTCATGGCGCCTCACAGTTCGGCCCGACCCCTCAGGCCACGAATATCGCCTCACACTCGGGAAGCGTCAGTTTGCAAACAAAGCCGTCGAGGTGCACCAGCGCCCCGTCGGAGAGGAAGTGGTCGAGCTCCACCTCGCTCTCGGGGAGGATGCCCCGGTCCAGGAGACTCCGGCGCATCTCGGGCGTGCCCCCGATCTTGAGGATCCGGGACCGCCCCCCCGGGGTGAGCCCGGCCAGGGTCCTGGGCTGCGGAGGACAGCAGTGGCCCTGATCACCCTGATCGGCGTCGGCGCAGCGCGCGCATTGATGATCCAGCGGGTGGGATCCCCTGCAGGTCTGGTAGCGTTCCCAGTAGGTGAGGAAGGAGTGCGGACAGACGTGCAGGAACTCGAAGAAGCTCACCAGTCGGTCCATGGCCGTCTCCGAGAGGCTGTGCTCCATGGCGCAGGCCTCCTCCTCGCTGCCTTCGTGCTCCATCTTGAGGATCTCGTGAAAGAAGCGGGAGAGCAGCTCGTGACGCGAGAAGATCTTGCGCGCCTCGGTCTCCCCGGTCTCGGTGAGCTTGATGTACTCGCGCTGGACATATTCGACCAGACCGAGCTCGGAGAGGCGCCGCATGGCCGGCGAGACCGACCCCGCCTTCACGTTGCGCGCCCGCACGATGTCCTTGACCCGCACGAACCCGTTGCTCTGCGCGAACTGGTAGATCGTCAGCAGGTAGTCTTCCAGCGCCTGGGTCAGGCCGTTGGCTTCCATGGATTTCTTCCGGTTTCCGCAGATCATCTAGACACCTCTTCCATCATCACTCCGGTACTAACAAAATTCGACTCGAAGTTGAACCAAATTTTGCGTGTTGGGACTCTGCGTTTATACTTTGCAACATGTTTGGACGACGCCTCTTTTTTCTGTGGATGTTTTTTCTTGGGTCGTTCTCAGGCGGATGCCGCACCGGACGAAACAGTTTGGGCTGCGCCCAGCCCCAGTCCGTCACGCCGGCGCCAGCAGCCCGGGCGCTGAGCGTCGCCGTGCCCGCGGCACCGCCTGCGGCAGCCTGGAACGAGCGCACGACGCCGCTGGTGCCCGTGCTCCACACCACCGACCCGCAACCTCGACCCAGGGTGCGCTGGTGGATGCGGCGCTTCGACCAACTGAGCAGGAAGGTGGCCTCGATGAGCTCCGTGGAGATTCTGTTCGTGGGAGATTCCATCACCGAAGAGTGGGCCGAGTCGGGGGAGGCCGTCTGGCGCAAACACTTCTCCCACCGGGCGATCAACCTCGGCGTGGGCGGGGACCGGACCCAGAACATCCTGTGGCGCCTGAAAAACGCGCCCATGGAGTGCGCCAACCTGCGCTGGGCCGTGGTGATGGCCGGGACCAACAACCTGAGCGACTCGGACTCCGCCGACGACATCTTCGAGGGCGTGGCGGCCATCGTGTACCACCTGCTCGACCATTGCCCGTCGGCGCGGATCCTCCTCATGGGCATCCTTCCCCGGGAGCCTTCCTCCTACATGGGATCGATCCGCCGCATCAACGAAATGCTGGCAGCGCTCGACAACGGCACGTCCATCCGGTATCTGGACCTCGGGCCGCAGTTCCTGAACCCGGACGGGAGCATCCCCGGGGCCCTCATGCCCGACAGCCTGCACCTGTCGGCGCGGGGCTACCGGATCTGGGCCGACGCCCTGCTGCCCATCCTGGACGCCCCCTGACCGGACGCCCCCGGGGGGGGCCTCAAACCATTATTCAAGTATTTATTGATTATTGCCGGCGAGCCACGCGTCGATGGACTTCTTCTCGCGCTCGTATTGCTCGATGAAGTCATAGTTGGCGGCCTTGAACGAGGAGAGGTAGTGCCTCTTGCGGTCGCGGCGGGCGGCCTCGCGCCGGAACTGGCGCAGGCGCTCCACGAGCATGTTCGGGAACGGCAGGTTCATGGGCTTGCCCAGCACGTCCACCAGCCGTGCGTCCTTCTCGGTGAAGGCCTGGTGCTCCGGCTGCGGATCCGACGCGGAGGAGCCCAGGTTCCCGCTGACCTCGAACAGGGTGACGCGGGCGGGGGTCGCCGGATCGTAGGTGTACACGAAGATCTCGTGCTTCTCGCGGGACTTCTCCTCCTTGCGCACCGAGGTCGCCACCATGGAGCCGGGCAGGTCCGGCAACGAGCGCGCCACGAGCACCACGTGGTATTCGTCGGCCTTCTCCAGCGCGATCGAGCCCAGGGGGACCACGTCGATCACCCAGCCGTCGTCGGGGGACAGGGTCAGGCCCGCCGCCAGCGCGGGCTCGGAATCGACGATCAGGATGCGGCACTGGGGCAGCTCGTTGTCGTACAACTCCGAGACGTCGGGCTCGCGCGCCTCGAGCAGCTCGAGGTACATCTGCAGCATGCGCCGGAAGAACTGCTCGTGGGTGCTCTGGACCTGCAGCATCAGGCGGTCGTGCTCGGTGCGTCGGACCGTCTCCATGGCCGCCGCGTTGATGCGGGCGGCGATGCTCTCGAGGTCCTCGGGCTTGAAGATGAACACGTCGCGGGCGCCGGCGCGGTAGGCCGAGATCGCGGCCGCGGCCGAGCACTTCTCCAGGCTCAGGATGAAGCAGTGGGTCTGGGGGCTGGCCTGGCGGGCCTTCTTCATCCACTTGATGCCCTTGTGTCGTTTGGGGGTGTCGAGGTCGAAGATGGCGCACACGTAGAACTTCTCCGCGATCAACTCGAGGGCCCGCTCGGGATCGGTGGTGTGGGAGACCACGAACCCCTCGTCCACCAGCAGCGCCCTGACCGTGGTCAGGTGCCGCCCCTCGGGCATCAGCAGCAGGACTTCGTTACCTACGAAAGGAACCGACATCGAACACCTCCTTTGAGAGGAAAACCAATGTAGCAGTTTTTCCCCACCTGAAAAATCCCAAAAAATCCAACTCATGGGTTTTCCTCGGCGGTGGATTCGGGTAGCCTCGGCTTTCCCATGGCCCGCGGGCCCGCAGGAGAGACGCAGATGGAACGACTGACCGCTATCGACTGGATTCCCCTGATTCGCAACGTGTTCGCGCCCGACTCCCCGACGGATCGGGGGCTCGCCTTCCTGATCGACGTGCCCGACGACGTCGTGCCCGACAACCCCGACTGGAAGGACCGCCGGGACATGACCGTCGACTGGGCCGAATCCCTTCGGCTGGCCCAGGCCGAGCACGGCTGGGACATCGCGATCGTCGCGGTGCCCAACGTCCATCGCAACAACGCCGATCTGCCCGCGTCGGGCTTCCTGTGGACCCTGCCGGTCCCCCCCGCACACGTGCGGGAGCTCGCCAGGGCCACGCCGATCTCCTTCTCCGAGGCGTTCTCCCGCTGGTCGATGTGGGTGGCGCCCACGGAGTTCTCGGCGACCGCGCCGCTGAAGCTGGCCGCCCGCTCCCGGGGCGACTTCCGGGCCGCGACGATGCCGGGCTTCAACTCCGCCATGATCCCGGCGCTGCGCCTCCCCTACGACGAGATCAACCGGCGGGTCTTCGTGCTCAAGGATCTGCTCGATCCCGCCACCGGCGCGGACCTGGAGTTCCATGTCACCGGCGGCCCCGTCTGCCGGCTGCACCTGGATCTGCGGCACCGCACCGCCCACGCCTCCGGCGGCGTGCTGCGACAAAACGGCCTCGCGGGCAACCTGCCCTCGGGGGAGGCCTACATGGTGCCGTACGAGGGCGAGATCTCCGGCGATCCCAGCCGCACCGAGGGCGTCCTGCCCGTGGAGCTCGACGGCGAGGTCGTGCGCTACGTCATCCGCGGCAACCGCGCCGTGGAGGTGCAAAGCGAGGGCCCCGTGTCCGAGGCCGAGCGCGCCAGGCTCCTGGCCGAGCCCGCCTACGGCAACCTGGCCGAGCTGGGGCTGGGCGTGCTCGACGCCTTCGGCGTGGAGCCCACCGGGGAGGTGCTCCTCGACGAGAAGCTCGGGCTCCACATCGCGTTCGGCCGGTCGGATCACTTCGGCGGCCAGGTCGGGGCGGCGCAGTTCTCCTCCCCCGAGGCCGTCGTCCACATCGACCGCGTGTACGTCCCCCGCATGCAGCCGAAGATCCCGCGCGTCCACTGCACGCTGATCCTGCCGGATCGCCGCGTGCCCCTGCTGCACGACTGCGACTACGTCATCGATTTCTAGTTTTTACTCGAAACGTACCAGGTTGAGGCTACGCCATGGTCTCGGGTTCGGCGGTGTTGCTCACGGGGGCGGCCGGGGCGGCCACCATGAGCTCGGAGAGGGGGGCGCTCTCGACGGTGGAGAGGGCCAGCTCGATCAGGCCGTCGGAGGCCGAGCCGTGCTCGGGATGCAGCACGACCGCGGCGCGGAAGGGCGGGAACTGGAACTCGCTGTTGGCCAGGTGTTCGCAGATCCGGTCGTAGAAGATGCGCGCGCCCTCGAGGTCGGCGACTACCACGACGGCTGGATCACGGTCGACAAGGCGGTGAAGGGCAAGGTCGTCTCGTCGCCGGTGCGCGGCACCAAGACCGGGAAGCCGAAGCGGCTGCCCGTCAGCGAAGAAATGCGGAGTTGGATCGACCGCCACGTCGATCGGACGGGCCGGCTCCAGCGCGCCCCGCTCTTCCCGAACCCGCGCACGGGGAATCGCTGGCCGCACAAGGCCCTTTGCCGCGTCTGGGACCGCGCCGTCGCCGCGGCCGGTCTTCCCCACATCGGGCTCTACGAGGGCACGAAGCACTCGTTCGCGA
>PHBF01000151.1 GCA_002841905.1 Deltaproteobacteria bacterium HGW-Deltaproteobacteria-17 | reverse complement strand
CCCGCCAGTCACAACCTGCGGAGGTCCAGAGCATGCACAACATAAGGAAAGCTGGAAACGTCTTCATGGTTGCCTCAGTAATGGAACGTCAGTCCCAGTCCGGCACCGCCGGGCAGCATCAGGGGTTCCCAGGTGACCGACGCACCCTCCGGAACGGTCTGGAGGCGAATCCTGGAGTCCGGACTCGTGTCGATGAACGTGCGGTACAGCGCCACGGTGAATGAAAGGGCGGAGATGCCATAGAGGACGTTGGCCGCGATCGCATAGATCTTGCCGTCCTGCAACCGGGAGTCATTGCTGAACACGGGGATGCCCGCGTCCAGATCCGCCTGGTAGTCATCCTTGAACTGGACCGACTTGCCGCCGGCCCAGATGCCTGCACCCAGGGCCGCCAGACCCAGCACGTACCCGGAGATCGCCCCCGTACGGTCCGGGGCACGGTTGAGGGTCACCTCGAAGGTCTTCTGCTCTCCGGCGACCACCTCCACGCGATGTTCCACGGCCTTGCGTCCCTTCTTCACGATGCGCAGCCGGTGCGACCCGACCGGGATCTTCACCTTCGAGCAGGGCGCAACACAAATGGTCTTGTTTCCCAGTTTCACCCGGGCGTCCCGGACGTTTCGCCCCATGATCGTGAGGTAGCCGATGGGCTGCCGCTCGAGCTTCACGTGCAGCGTGTTGCTCTCCCCGGCCGAGACTTCCAGCTCGCGCTTCTCCTCGCGGAAGCCGTCCTGCTCCACGAAGACGGTGTGCTTGCCCGGCTTCAGGACGCCGTTGAACGGCGTATGTCCCACCGGGCCGATGTCCTTGTTGTCCACGAAGACCTGGGCGCCGGGCACGTTGCTCGTGATCTGGACCCAGGCCATGTTCACGTCCTTCTTCAGGGAAACCATGATATCGAGCATGCGGTTTTCCTGCACGTTGATCTCACGCTTGATGTCCGAAAAACCCTTCATCTCCACGATCAGGACATGCTTCCCGAGGGGGATCTCCCCTTCGAAGGGGGTGGTACCCAGTTTTTCCTTTTTGTTGTCCAGATACAACACGGCCCCGGGCGGATCGGTGGACACCGCCGTCAGGGTACGCGTCGCGATCGGCGGAAGCTCGGGCTTCACCAGCGGCGGGGCAGGCTTGTCGCCAGGCTTGTCGCCGGGCTTGTCCGCAGGCTTGTCGCCAGGCTTGTCGCCAGGCTTGTCGCCGGGCTTGTCGCCAGGCTTGTCGCCGGGCTTGTCCACGGGCTTGTCGCCGGGCTTGTCCACGGGCTTGTCCCCGGGCTTGTCGCCGGGCTTGTCGCCGGGCTTGTCGCCGGGCTTGTCGCCGGGCTTGTCCACGGGCTTGTCCACGGGCTTGTCGCCGGGCTTGTCCCCGGGCTTGTCGCCGGGCTTGTCCACGGGCTTCTTCTGGCTTTCCTTGTATTCAATGAGTCGATCCAGCAACCGGATGCGCGCCTGAATCGATGACAGTTCCTTGGTCTGGGGATCCTTGGCCAGATACTCCACAAAATACTGTTTGGCCTCCGTGAACTTCTCCACCTTCTCGTAGCACACCGCGATGTTGAACAGAAACGCGGCCAGCGGCTTGTATTCATAGGCCTTGAGGAACGACTCGGCGGCCTTTTCAAACTGGCCTGCGCCGAACATGGCCTGACCGGCCTTGAAGTGTTCCTTGGCCTTCTCGGTGGCGTTTTCCTTCTGGCCTTTGCCGCCGGAGCCCTTTTGGGCCGAAGCGGTCAAGGGACTGGACGCGAGCAGGACCAGGGTGAGCAGGAAAGACAGGAGTTGGATCTGTTTCATGGCTGTCTCATACATGGTTTCCGGCCGAGGGTGGCCATTCACACCCCACAGGAATAGCACAAGTTGCCTGGATGTGCATATACTAACTCCAGGCGTCCCGCCGTCGCAGAGAAAAATCACACCTACATTTGACTTCATCAAACCACCATGGTATACAAATACCCAGGGAGGTACTCATGCAGCCAGGAATCGCCGAACACCGCAAGAATCCTAGATGGCGCGTCTTCTGCCCGGTCGTGGTGCGCAGCGTCGAATACGGCGAAACCCAGGCGCTGGGCATCAACATCTCATCGGGAGGCATCTTCATCCAGACCTTCGACCCGCTGCCGTTGGGCACGCGAGTCGAAATCCAGCTGGGGGACACCGACGGCGTCATCGCCCATGGCATCGTACGGAGTCATTACTACATGACCTACCGGGAGCGGGAGCATCCCGCCTCCTGCACCGGCATGGGCGTGCGCTTCGTCGGCTTCGACGACGTGACCACCGCCGGCCCCGAAACCCTCAGTTTGATGCATTGACGGCGAGATGGTTCAATTGTTTCCAAATGAAAAAGGTGGAGGGGCTTAGCCGAGGATGGCCTTGAGGTCGGCTTCGGGCGTCGTGATCGGCATGAGGTTGAAGTTCTCATGCAGGAAGGCCACCACCTCGGGCTTCAGGAAGGCCGGGATCGTGGGTCCCAACCGCATGTTGCGGATGCCCAGGTGCAAAAGCGTCAGCAGGATGCACACGGCCTTCTGCTCATACCAGGACAGCACCAGGGAGAGCGGCAGGCTGTTGACGTCGGTGCCGAAGGCGTTGGCCAGCGCCACGGCGATCTGGATCGCGGAGTAGGCGTCGTTGCACTGCCCCACGTCGAGCAGGCGCGGGATGCCGCCGATGTCGCCGAAGTCGAGCTTGTTGAACCGGTACTTGCCACAGGCCAGCGTCAGGATCACGGTGTCCTTGGGAGCCTGCACCGTGAAATCGGTGTAGTAGTTGCGTCCCGGCTTGGCGCCGTCACAGCCGCCGACCAGGAAGAAGTGGCGGATCTTGCCGGCCTTCACGGCCTCGATGACCGGACCGGCGACGTTCATCACGGCCTGGTGGCCGAAGCCCACCAGGATCTCGTGCACGGGCTCGTCGGCGGCAAAGCCCGGCAGCGCCAGGGCCTTCTCGATCACGGGGCCGAAGTCCTCGCGGTCGGGCACGTGCGCCACCCCGGGGAAGGCGACCAGGCCGGTCGTGAAGATGCGATCGACATAGGACTGGGCGGGCTTCTGGATGCAGTTGGTGGTCATCAGGATCGCACCCGGGAAGGCGTCGAACTCCTTCTTCTGGTCCTGCCAGGCGCCGCCGTAGTTGCCCACCAGGTGCGGGTGGGCCTTGAGGACCGGATAGCCGTGGGCCGGCAGCATCTCGCCATGCGTGTAGATGTTGATCCCCTTGCCCGCGGTCTGCTTCAGCAGCGCCTCGAGATCCCGCAGGTCGTGTCCCGACACCAGGATGCACTTGCCCGCCACGGGATTGACGTTGACCTTCGTGGGCACGGGGTGACCGAAGGAGCCCGTGTTGCCCGCGTCGAGCAGGCCCATGACCGTCAGGTTCAGTTCACCCACGGCCATCGCCTGGGCCACCAGTTCGTCGGTGGTCGGCGTGGTCTCCAGGAACGCGAGGATCTCGTGCATTTTGGCGTAAACGGCCGGATCCTCCTGCCCCACGATCATGGCATGGTCGGCGTAGGCGGCCACACCCTTGAGCCCGTAGAGGATCAGTTCCTCGAGGCCGACATTGATCGGGCTCTGGACCTTCTCGCGCTTCAGGAACGAGGCGTCCAGGGCCTGCACCAGCCGGCCGTCCTTGTCCTGATGCAGCGAAAACGTCGCCGACGCGGGCAGCCCCGCCAGGTCGACGCCCCTGCCCTTGAGCTGGCCGGCCAGCCGGTCACGCAGCGTCACGGCGTGGGCGACCAGCGCATCGATCTTGTCCGCGTCGAAGTTGACGTTGGTGACCGTGGTGAACAGCGCCTCGAGGGTGAAGCGGTTCACCTCCACGTCCTCTACGCCGTGGGCGCGGGCGAGCCTGGCGACCTGGGCCAGGCCCTTGGTGGCCAGGACCAGCAGATCCTGCATGATCGCCGTTTCGTTGGTCTTGCCGCACACGCCGTTGGTGGTGCAGCCGGTTCCCTGGGCAGCTTGTTCACATTGATAACAGAACATTGTACATTCCTCCATCGGAAAGGGTTGTTTGAAACGACCATGCCGTTCCTCGGAATCAGGTATAACCGGAATTCGGAGTCCGAATCTTGATCCGGATCAAGCGTTTTGCAGACAGGAAAGGAAGGTCTGCAAATCTTGAATTGTGAGAGGAAGACTATTCGATCAGAACGCGGGTTTCAATGACTGAGTTGAGGGAGGAGGCCACCGAGCAGTACTTCTCGTGGCTCAGGAACACGGCGCGCTCGAGGGCGGCCAGCTTGACCTCCGGGCCCGAGCCGATGTGGGTGAGGATGATCTTCTCGTAGCGCATGGGGTGTTCCGCCGCGCGGTCACCGCTGACCTCGATGCGATAGGAGGTCAAGGGCTGCTTTTTCTTCTCCATGATCGACACCACGTCGTAGCCGGTGCAGGCGCCCAGCGCGCCCAGGAGCGCCTCCATCGGGGAGCAGGACTGTTCGGGGTGACCCGGATCGAGCACGAAGGCCCCGCCCGAGGGGTTGGCGACGGTGAAGCGGCGCTCGCCGTCGAGGGAGACAATCACCGATTTCTGTGTCATTTCAAATCCTTTCAGGTTGAAGTTTTCACCAGATGACGAAACTGATCCCACCGGTCAGGATCACCGCCTGGCCGGAGAAATCGGGGCTGGAGGTGCAACGGCGCATCGCCGAGCTCTCCTCGCACAGGGCGGTCCACTGCGGAAAGGAGACCTCGACACGGCCGAACACGCGCATCGAATCGGAGTACCAGTAGTACAGCGTGGCGCCGGCCGACAGGTACAGTCCCTCGGCGCGCTGCTTGAGCGTGTCGATCAGGACGCCCTGGCTCACATATCCGGCGCGGGTGAACAGGCCGATCTCCCAGGACTTCGCCGGGCTCAGATCATCCTTTCGCGGAAGGGGGATGAGCACGTGCAGATCCAGGGCCGGGGCGTAGCCCGAATACACGACCCCGCCGTTGAACAGCATCGACCCCAGAAAGGATCCGCCCACCGCGAAGTACCGCCAGGGTCGGTACAGTCCCGTCACCTGGATCTGGGGCCCGACGTGGGAGGCGAGATCTCCGATCCCGATGCCCGGGCCGAACACCCCCTCGATCTGGATCTTGGGCGTGGTCTTGACGAGCCTGGACTGGAACCGGTCCGTGTCGTACTCGTCTGTGCTCCGCATCAGGCCGCCGCCGTCGCTGATCTGCTCGACCCGCTGGGGCACCGCCACCGCCGTCGCGTCCCCTGTCTCCCCGCCTTCGGCGGGATCACCGCTCCCGGGCTCGTCCTCATCGTCCATCATCACGGGCTCGTCGTCGTCGCCGGGCGCGGAGGCCACGGCGCCGGACACCGGGCCCAGCAGCATCGAAAGCACCACGCAACAGGTCAGCAGAGAAAAACGCTTCATAGATTACCTTTCCATAAAAACGGCGCGATGCAATCTCCGACGGCACGGAAAGCCCCCGACCCGGAAACGGGCGGACACGGCGGCGCCGGAAGGATCACGTCGCCGGCCCCAGGATCGCGTCGGCCAGCCGGGCGCACACCTCCGAAGCAGGTCCCTGCAGGAACACGTCCGTGAGCGAGGAGGTGTAATGGCTCGGATGAAGGTTCACCTCGACGATGCGCGCGCCGTTCTCCTTGGCCGCCCAGGGCAGGGCGCAGGCCGGCATGACCTCGCCGGTGGTGCCGATGACCAGGAACGCATCGGCCTCCATCGTCTGGAAGGACGCGGCCAGGGAGGCCTCCCGCGGGATGCCCTCGCCAAAGAAGACGAAGTCGGGCTTGAGCAGGCCGCCGCAGCGCACACAGAACGGCGGCGGATCGGAGAGGTCCACGTCGGAGAGCTTCCAGACCTTGCCGCACTGCAGGCACACCATCTGCCGGGTGGTGCCGTGATACTCGATGACGTGCCGGGAACCGGCTTCCTGATGAAGATGATCAATGTTCTGGGTGATCACCGCCCGTACGACACCGGCCGCCTCCAGCCTGGCGACGGCGAGGTGCGCGGCGTTGGGCTCGGCGCCCCCCATGAAATCGTAAAAAATTTCCTTGATTAGTTTCCAGGACGCCACCGGGTCCCGGAAAAACACGTCGAGCTCCAGGAAGGAAGGATCCACCTTGTTCCAGAGCCCGTCCGGACCCCGAAAGGGCGGAATCCCGCTCTCCACGGAGATCCCGGCTCCCGTGAAGACCACGAGATGGCGTGCCTCACGCAGAATCCTGCAGGCCTCATCAAATTGCGATGGCATGGAATAGTCTCCCGGGCCGCTGCGTTGTAAGGTGGAACTTCCGCAACGCCGGGAGTCACCTTACCACTGGAGAGCGGTGTCGGACAAGACATGAATCCCCGCAGAGATTATATTGACGATTGGTTCGAATTCTGATAGTGAGACCTGACTTCACCGGCTTGGCACGTCCCCGGGACCGTGTTTATTTTATTCACACACGGATTTGCGACGTGGAAAGGAACTGTTCTATGAAATCGTTTGTAACCATTTTACTGAGTCTGACTTTTGTCGCGGCGTTCGCCTGCGAGCGGATGCCCAAAGAGAAGAAAGGCGCCCCGGCTCCGGCCGAAGGCCAGACCACGGCTCCGCAGCCTGCGGCCGGCCCCAAGCCCCTGAAGGTGGAGTTCTACGTCATGAGCCAGTGTCCCTACGGCGTCGAGGTCGAGAACGCCGTGAAGCCCGTGCTGGACAAGATCGGCAACCTGATCGACTTCAAACTGGACTACATCGTCAACGCCCTGCCCGACGGCTCCTTCAAGAGCCTGCACGGACAGCCCGAGGTCGACGGCGACATCGTCCAACTGTGCGCCAACAAGTACGCCCCCGAGAAG